>JANOKV010000097.1:0-6713 GCA_031419415.1 Hyphomicrobiales bacterium
CGGATCGCGGCGCAGAGCGCCTTGGCCCCTTGCAGGTCGGCGAACGGTCCGACGTTAGCGCGATAGAACTTGCCCATGTTGCCAAATACCGACTCGTCGATCGTATAGGCGCGGCTGCCCAAGTCAGCGGCATGCTCGCGCTTGATCCGTTCCGCCAGGGTTTTAGCGTCGGCGGAGGTGCGCTTGGCGGCAAGGCGCAGCACGAATTGTGTCGGTGCAGCCTCGGTCGGCACCATCACTGGACGCGGCGGGGGAGCAGCCTTGACCTGCTCCGGCTTGGCGGATTCGATGGCCTTGGTCGGCGTCGGCCTGGGCTGTGGGATCACTTTCGGAACATCGACGGCCACGATTTTGGCTGGCGCTTTGGCCTTGGCGGGTTCCGACCACGACGAGACAGCCGGCGACATCGGTGCGGGAGGGGCGATGCCGGCGTCCGGGGCCCCCGATTTGCTCGGCGGATCCTGCGTCTTGGAGCCACCGAAGAGGTTCGAGAAGAACCCACCCACACCGCCACTGGAGGCAGGCGCGGCGGCTTTCTCGGGAACGGTCGCCGTTGCGATGGGTGTGCTGAGGCGCTGGTCAGAGGGGCGGGCCTCGGACTTCACCGTACTCGCTGTCGGGGCCGCCGGTTCAGGCAGCCCGGCTTCACGGTGCGCCTGGGCGCGTGCGTCCAGCGCGCTCGTGCGCTCGGTCTCCGACAGGCCGTTCTTCACGTAGAGCGCGCTCTGAAAATCAGCAATCGCCTGGGCTGGTTTTCCGAGTTTGCGGTTGGCGTGGCCCCGCAGGGCCAACGCCCGCGCGACGCTGCGCGGATCGAGACCACCCGCGTTGATGAGGCTATCCATCTGTTTTGCGGCCACGTCGGCCTTGCCCGCAGACAGCGACTTTTGAGCGGAGTTCAACGCTTTATCGATGTCGGCGGGGTCGCGCTGTTTCTTCGCGCCGCCGGGTGCGGCTTCGCCGGCCGGTGCGGCGCCGTCTTTTTTAGCGCCGGCTGGAACCGTTTGCGCCTGCGCGCCCATAAGCGCTGCGCCGATTACGCAAATGGCGACGGCGATCAGCGCCGATGCTACGCGAGCCATCTTCTTGTCATCCCCGAACGTTCGACGCTTGCCCATCCCCCGCACTCGACGAACGATAAGTGAAGCAGCCACTCGAGGCAATTACGAGGCGAACCGTATCCCCATTTGCCGGGTTTATTCCACAGTCACCGATTTGGCGAGGTTGCGGGGTTGGTCGACGTCGGTGCCCATGAAAACGGCCGTATGGTAGGCAAGAAGTTGCATCGGCACGGCATAGACGATCGGGGCCACGAAGGGATTGACCGTCGGCATCTGAAGATGGGCCGCGATCGGGCAACCCGTGGCGTCGGCGGCGGCATCCGAAACCAAGACGATTTGGCCCCCGCGTGCGGCCACTTCTTGCAAGTTGGAGACGGTTTTTTCAAACAGATCGTCCTCCGGCGCGACGACCACGACGGGCACATTTTCATCGATGAGCGCGATGGGTCCGTGCTTCATCTCACCTGCAGCATAACCTTCCGCGTGAATGTAGGAGATCTCCTTGAGCTTCAAGGCGCCTTCCAGCGCGATCGGGTAGGCCATGCCGCGCCCCAAGAAGAGGACGTCGCGCGCTTTCGACATCCAGTGCGCCATGTCCTCGTAGCGCCGCTCGTCGCGCAAAAGCGCTGAGATGTGGCGCGGCACCTCGGTCAGCGCTCGGACCAGCTCACGCTCTTTGTCGAGGCTCATGTGGCCGCGCGCGCGCGCCATGGCCAGCGCCAGACAGGCCAGCGTCGCGAGCTGGCAGGTGAAGGCCTTGGTCGAGGCGACGCCGATCTCCGGGCCGGCCAAGGTCGGCAATATCGCATGGCTCTCGCGCGCAATCGTGGAGGTGCGCACGTTGACGACGGACACGATGCGTTGGCCGTTGGCTTTGCAATAGCGCAGCGTCGCCAGCGTATCGGCGGTCTCGCCGGACTGCGAGACGAACACGGCGAGCCCGCCGGCGGGCAGCGGGGCCTCCCGGTAACGCAGTTCCGAGGCGAAATCGATCTCGACGGGAATGCGCGCATACCGCTCGAGCCAGTATTTGGCGACGAGACCGGCGTAATAGGCCGTGCCGCAGGCGGAAATGGTGACGCGCGTGACGCTCGCGAGGTCGATGCCGATGTCGGGGAAGGCGACGCGTTCTTCGCCCATGTCGATGTAATTCGTCAGAGTGTGGCTGATCACCTCCGGTTGCTCGTGGATCTCCTTGAGCATGAAATGCCGGTGGTTGCCCTTGTCGACAAGGAAACTCGACGCCGTCGACGTGATTTCAGGTCGCTCGACATGGCGGCCTTGGCGATCGCGCACGTCGACTTTTTCGCGCGTCAGGATCGCCCAATCGCCTTCGTCCAGATAGGTGATGCGGCTGGTGAAGGGCGCGAGGGCTATCGCGTCCGACCCCAGATACATCTCTCCGTCGCCGTGACCGATCGCCAGAGGGCTGCCTTCGCGCGCGCCGATCATCAGGTTGTCGTGGCCAGCGAAAATGATGGCGAGCGCAAATGCGCCGCGCAACCGATCGAGCGCGGTCTGCGTCGCCGCGATCGGATCAGCGCCCTTCTTCATCTCGTGCGAAATCAGATGGGCGATCACTTCCGTGTCGGTATCGGATGCGAAGTGTGCGCCAGCGCGGATCAGTTCTTCTTTGATTTCACGGAAGTTTTCGATGATGCCATTGTGGACGACGGAGACTTCATCGGTCATATGCGGATGGGCGTTGCGCTCGTTGGGCGCACCATGAGTGGCCCACCGCGTGTGGCCGATGCCGGCATGCCCGCTCAACGGCTCGAGCGCCAGCCGGTCCGCCAAATTGCGCAGCTTGCCCTCGGCGCGGCGGCGCTCGAGGTGGCCGTTTTCGACGGTGGCGACACCGGCCGAGTCGTAGCCGCGATACTCCAGGCGCCGGAGCGCGTCGACCAGATCGGCGGCGACGGGCTTGCTGCCCAAAATTCCGATGATTCCGCACATTGCCGGGGGGCTCCTCGAACGTCGGACGCGCACACCGCGATCCGGGTACGCGTCAATGCAAACGAACGTCAATTCACGTTTCGTGTCCGACGCTTACACGACTGCCGCCTTATGAGACCGCGACGGCCTCGGGTCTATCACTTATCCGGTGAATTTCGATCTTTTTTGCGGCGCAGCATCATCGTGCGGAATTTCCCGGCCCAGCCGGGTCGTTCGACTTGCGCAGATCGCTCCACGGCCAGAGCGTCGGCCGCCACGTCCTTCGTGATGACACTGCCTGAACCCACGAACGCCCCATCGCCGATCTTGACCGGGGCCACCAGCGACGAATTGGAACCGATAAACGCCCCGCGGCCGACGTCGGTGTGGTGCTTGGAAAAACCGTCATAGTAGCAGAATATCGTTCCCGCTCCGATATTTGCACCGGCACCCACACGGCCGTCACCAATGTAGGCGAGGTGGTTGGCCTTGGCCCCCTCCTCCAACCGCGCATTCTTGACCTCGACGAAGTTTCCAATGTGCACGTTGACGCCGATATCGGCGCCCGGCCGCAACCGCGCGAATGGTCCAACAATGGCGCCTGCGTGAATATGGGCCCCATCGATGTGCGAGTTGGCTTTGATCAGCACGCCGTCCTCGACCACGACGCCGGGCCCGAAGAACACGTTGGGTTCGATCACCACGTCCCGACCGATGCGAGTGTCGTGCGATAACCAGACGGTTTCGGGCGCGATGAGCGTTGCGCCGGCACGCATCACCTCCAGGCGTCGCCGGCCCTGCCAGATCGCTTCTCCGGCGGCGAGCTGATCGCGCGAATTGATGCCCAGAACTTCGGATTCGGGGCATAGGACGATTCCCGTGGCGAGGCCGTCGGCGCGCGCCAGTGCGACGGCGTCGGTCAGGTAGTATTCCCCTTTAGCGTTCTCGCGGCCCATCCGGTCGAGCAGGCCCAGCATAGAAGCTGCCTGAAAGCCCATGACGCCGCCATTGCAGAGCGTCTCGCGTCGCTCGGCTTCGGTGGCTTCGCCGTGTTCGCGGATCGCCTGCACGTGGCCGCTGGCGTCGCGGAGGAGACGGCCGTAGCCCGTGGGATCGGACGCCTCGAAGCCAACGACCGCGACAGCGACGCTCTCCAACGCGCTGCGGACGGCAGCCAAAGTTTCCGGGCGAAACAGTGGCGTATCGCCGAAGAGCACGATGACGGGGCCGTCGTGCGCAGAAATGGCCGATCGGGCTATTAAAGTTGCATGAGCGGTTCCCAGCTGCTCCGACTGAACGAACACTTCGACGTCGGGTACGTGGCGCCGTGCTTCCGTTCCAACCGCGTCCATGTCCGGCCCGACCACGACGGCGACACGGCTGCCGGCCGAACCGGCGGCGGTCGCCAGCACATGCCCCAGCATCGATCGGCCGGCGATGGCATGCAGAACTTTCGGCCGCGCGGAGTGCATCCGCGTCCCCTTACCGGCGGCGAGAACGACGGTGAGTAGTGGTCGAGCGGTCATCTGCGTCCTTACTCGGCGATAAATTGTGAATGCCGACCGGCAGCCTATCGCACCGGAGCCCAACTCAGCGACCCGTATGGTCTGCTCGGCTCAAAGCCTGCTCCAACGCAATACGCGTGCCGGTTCGAATCGATGCCGGCGGAGCCCCCGAATTTGGCTGAACGCAATTCGGATTGCAATTGCATCGATTGACAGTGATCGCAGCGTGGCGAGCCATTCACCTTCTCCACAGCCACTCTGCCGCGCGCCGACGTCGGTGGTTGCCTCGGGCCGCGCATTTCCCGCAGCGTAGCCATCGGCAGAGATTCGGAGTGAGAACTCTGTCCGCTCGCCGCTGCTTTGCCCTATCCGTTGGGAGTTGGTCGATGATCGCCTTGCAAGCCGTGCCCGAGGGGGACCCACCAGCCCGCCGAACGCCCTGGTTGGCGCGCCTGTATATGGCAGCCTGGGCCGTGTTTGCTGGCTGCGCGCTGGTGTATCTCGCTCTCGTCCTCGCGCGCCCGGATTTGGCGAGCGCCCTGATCGGGCAGCCGAAACACACCGCATCAGCCACTGATAAAACCGAGTTGGAGGGCGTCCGCCAAAGCGTCAGCGCGCTACGGTCCGAAGTCGCGGCGCTGCGCGCGGATACGGCGGCGCGAGATGGCCGCGACTTGGCGCTGGCGACGCGGTTGGCCACGCTGGAAGCAGCAATCCCCAAGACGCCAGATGCGGTCGAGAGCACCCCTGGCGCGCGTGCCCTAGAGACGCCGCTGACCACCGCCTCGGTCTCCACCACGACGGAAAAACCGACGATGCTGTCCGGCACCACCATCCAGGGCAAGGTGGAGGACAAGCCAGCTAAATCAGCGCCGCGCACTGCGGTGGCGATCGTGCAACCGGCACCCGCGGCCACCGCGACGGAACAAGCGCGCGCGCCCACACCGGCCGCCGTTCGGATCGCCTCTGGGCCGTCGCTCGACGCTCTGCGACTGTCGTGGCAACTCTTGCTGGAAGGCCATCGCCCCGTCCTGAAGCCCCTCGAGCCCCGGTGGATGCCCATGCCCGGCGATGCGACTGCGTTCGCGCTGGTGGCCGGACCTGTCGGCTCGCCCGAGGAAGCCGCCAAGATATGCGCCGGCCTCAAGGCCAAGCGCATCACCTGCTCGGTCACCCGCTTCGGCGGCCAGCCGCTCTAACCGCAGTGTCGCCGACCGAGGCTCGGACGGCGCGCCTCCGACATCAAAGTTGCGCAGCGTTGAAGGTATCGCACTGCTGCATTTGTTTCGACTCCAGACCTCGGCGGAACCAGCGCACCCGCTGCTCCGACGACCCGTGCGTGAAGCTGTCGCGTACGACGCGGCCCGTCTGCTGTTTCTGGATCATGTCGTCGCCGATCTGCTTGGCCGCGTTGAGACCCTCTTCGACATCTCCCGGTTGCAACCGCTTGTGCAGTTGATCGTTCAGCGAGGCCCACACGCCGGCCAAGCAGTCCGCCTGCAATTCCATCATCACCTGCCAGCGGTTGGCGTCGCGTTCCGATAGCGTGCGTTTCTTGCGTTCGACAGCTTCCGCAATGCCGAGGATCGTCTGCACGTGATGGCCGACCTCGTGCGCGACGACGTAGGCCTGCGCAAAGTCGCCGGGCGAACTGAAGCGGCGCTGCAATTCCTCGAAGAAGACGAGATCGATGTAGATCTTGCGATCGAGCGGACAATAAAACGGCCCCATCGCCGATTGCCCCGTTCCGCACGCCGTCTGCAACGAGCCTGAGAAGAGCACCAGCTTGGGCTCCTCGTAGGTTTTGCCGAGCGTTTGGAAGATCCGACCCCAGACATCTTCGGTGTCGGCCAGCACGCGCGCAACGAAGCGCTTGGCCTCCTCCGTATCGGCAGAGGCGCGCGTTGCGCCCCCACGCGGCAACTCGAACGGCGGATGTCCCGTGCGCGATGGAGGCACCTCCTGCTCCCCGCGCGGCAGGCGCGGCATCTCCACCTGGCCGCCGCCACCCGGAAAGCCACCGCCTTGCAGGAGTTCCAGAGGATTGATGCCGAACAACAGCATGATGGCGCCGACGATGAGCAGCGTCGTTATGCTCATGCCGCCGCGCCGGCCACCCATGGGAAAGCCGCCCATGCCCCCGCCACCGCCGCCGAAGGGTCCGCGTCCACCGCCTTCGCTGCGCCGGTCTTCGACGTTTTTGCTTTCCCGA
>JANOKV010000098.1:0-2135 GCA_031419415.1 Hyphomicrobiales bacterium
GCGCCGTTCGGGTTCGAGGATGATGGCGCGCAACTCAAAACCGTCATCGGCAAAGGCGGCGTGCGCATCGTCGATGGCGTAACACTCGACTATTCGTTGCGCTACAGCGAGAAGACCGGCGACCGCGATACCGACGGTGGACCCGCCGGCACACTGGGCGTCCAAGTCGACGATCCATCGCGCTTTGCCAACACGGTGTTTCTCGGCGGCGTGAACCTGCGTTGGGATGCGCTCGATGGGCGTGTCACCAATATCGTGCGCGCCACCCGCAACGAAACCCGCACGTCGGACGTGTCGCCAGCCTTCTTTTCCAACAACATCAGTGAAACTGTAAAGTACGGCTGGCTCGGCACCTTCCGCTTCGACATGCCCGGCATTGCGACACATGCGCTGACTGCCCTCGTCGAGAACGAACGTGAAGCGTTTATGCCCTTGTCCGACTTTGCCGATGGCGTCGAGCGCAGTCGCGGCAGAGTGGCGACGGCGCTCGAATGGAAAGCCGACATCGCCAAGCGGCTTGCCTTGACGGCCAACATTCGACGCGACGACAATGACACGTTCCAGGATTATACGACCTGGCGCACGGCAGCTTCACTACGATTGACAGAGTTGAATTTGCGCCCCCACGCCAGCATCGGTACGGGCGTGAAGCTGCCGACGATGTTTGAGAACTTCGGCTCGATCCCCGCGTTCTTCACACCCAACCCGAACCTTCGCCCCGAAACCAGCGAAGGTTGGGATGCGGGCGTCGAGTTGTCGCTTTGGAAGGGGCGCACGATACTGGACGCCACCTACTTCTCGGCTGAGCTCGTCGACAAAATCAACGGCTTCCGGTTCGTGCCCGGTGTTGGGTTCACAGCCGTCAATCTCCCCGGCATCTCCTTGCGCGAAGGCGTCGAGCTGGCAGCGCGCTTCCAGCTCACCCCGAGCCTCATGCTGTCGGGGTCCTACACCCATTTGATGGCGCTGGACCCCAACGGCATTGCCGAAATTCGTCGTCCGCGCGACAGTGCGCGCGCCGACGTCGGCTATACCTTCGACAAGGGGCGCGGCAAGACATCGATGTCGGTCATTTACAATGGCACGATGCCTGACACGGCCTTCATGATGACATCCTTCACCCCGACACGCGTGGCCCTCGGTGACTACTGGCTGGTCAACATCGCGGCGAGCTATCAAGTCTCACCCGGCGTCGAGATCTTCGGCCGCGTCGAGAACGCGCTCGATCAGCGCTACTACGAGGTCTACGGCTTCAGCACGCCGGGTATCGGGGCTTTCGCCGGCATGAAACTGACATGGGGCGGAGAAGACCGGCCTCAATAACTGCGCGGCATCCCCAACACGTTCTGGCCGACGAAGGCCAGAACCATGTTGGTCGAGATGGGGGCCGTCTGGTACAGCCGGCTCTCGCGCCATTTGCGTTCGATGCCGTATTCGCGCGCGTAACCGAAACCACCGAACGTCTGCAGGCAGGCTTCGGCGGCTTTCCATGCGGCATCGGCCGCGAGCATCTTGCCCATGTTGGCCTCTGCACCGCAGTCGCGTCCGGCCTCATACATCGCCACGCCCTTGCCGACGAGCAATTCGGCGGCCGCCAATTCCGCGTAGGCGCGCGCGATCGGGAATTGCACGCCCTGGTTCCGGCCGATCGGATTGCCGAATACGATGCGCTCCTTGGCGTACTCGGTGGCGCGGCGAATAAAATACTTGGCGTCGCCGAGGCACTCGGCCGAGATCAACAATCGCTCCGCATTCATGCTCGACAGGATGTAGCGGAAGCCTTGGCCTTCCTCGCCAATCAGCGCATCGGGTGGCACTTCGAGGTTATCGAAAAATACCTCGCAGGTGTTGTGGTTGATCATGGCGTCGATCTTCTTCATCTCGACGCCGCGCCCCACGGCCTCGCGCAAATCGACGAGAAACACCGATAACCCGTCGGTGCGCCGTTTGACCTGATCGACCGGCGTGGTGCGCGCCAGCAGCAGCATCAGGTCGGAGTGCATGACCCGGCTGGTCCATACCTTCTGGCCGTTGACGACGTACTTGTTGCCGCGCTTCTCGGCCCGCGTCTTGAGTTGCGTCGTGTCCGAGCCGGTCGTCGGTTCGGTGACGCCGAAGGCTTGCAAGCGCAGTTT
>JANOKV010000099.1:0-9034 GCA_031419415.1 Hyphomicrobiales bacterium
GCTGGCCGAGGTCGAGGCGTCTGCTGTGTCTTATAAGAACACGGTCTGGCATTACGTGCGCGTCGACGACTGACGCGGCTCGCGAATCGCATAAAAGACGACAAAAACAAATAGAAACGATGCGTCGAGGATATTGTACCCCTGCCACCAGAGACGGGCGAAGTCGCCGCTGCCGAACGGCTCGCCGCCGCCTTCGAGCACTCGATCACGTGGGAGGACGATCTCTGGCACGCCGACCCGGTCGACGTGGATGCCGTGCATAAGCGCGCGCGCCGCAAGTTCAACGAACTGCTCGATCTGATCTCCACGGGAAAAGGCGCCTCGACGCAGGGGCGCATTCTGCTGTTTCACGGCCAGTCGGGCGCGGGCAAGACGCATCTCATCCGGGCGCTGCGCACGTCCTCGCATCGGGCGGGTAAATCCTATTTCGGTTACGCCCAGATGACGCCTGACGTGGCGAGCTATGCCGACTACTATTTGCGCCGCCTCGTCAATTCTCTGGAGAAGCCTTACGACCCCGACAAGGGCGGCGAAAGCGCGCTGACGCGGCTCACCAACAAGCTCGTCGCCGACTCGGCCGTGCTGCCGGTCGCTAATCTCAACGAGCTGCGCGAGGCCGAACTCGACGAAGCGACGTTGGCGCGCTTCATCCTGCAATTGGCCGACGACATCGTGTCTTGCCCGCGCTTTGCCGCCCAGGAGCTCGACGTCAACATCGTGCGCGCGCTGCTCTATCTCCAGCGCTCGGACCCGCGCATCGATCAGCGCGTACGCCAATATCTCTATGGCCGGCCGCTGAACGATTTGTCGCAACAGGCGGTTGCCGCTCTCGACGCCAACACCGGCGAGGGCCGCGCCTTCGAAATCATCGAGGCGCTGGGGAAGCTCGCCTGGGTGGTGGACCGCGCCGCCCTGGTGTTCGCCATCGATCAGGTCGAGGACTTGCGCTTTTTCGAGGACGCCGAGGAGCGTTTCCAAAAGGCGGTGCGCGACCTCATTCAGATCGCCAATCGCATCCCGACGGCCATCATCATCATCTCGTGCTTGGGCGACTTCTACGACCAGGTGCGCGGCGTGCTCGCCCAATCCTACGTCGATCGCATCGAGAAGTCCGGGCCAGTGGCCCTGCTCGAGAGCCGCACGCCCGACGAAGCGCGGCTCATTATCGGCAAACGCCTGGAAATCGAAGCACAGCGCGGCGCCAGCGGGGCGCTCGCCGATCCCGCACAGTTTTTCGGTCCGGGGTTCTTCGAGGAATTCGGTGGCCTGTCCACGCGCCGCCTGCTCGAGCATGCCCAGAATCGCGTGCGCGCCAAGATCGAGGACGATGCAGACGATGTGGTGCCCGCGCGCGAAGCGACCGCCGACAGTGGCGCACGCTTCATCTCGACGTTGGCGGCGGCCTTGGGTTTCGACACGATGGGCGGGGATTCGGCGTCGTTGTCCGGTGGCAGCGGCGACATCGACTACCGCGCGTTCTGGGAACGCTTCCAGAGCCAGTCCGAAGCCGAGATGCCGTCGGATGATCACGAGTTGGCGCGCATTTTGGCCGACGTGCTCTCGCTCGCGCGCGACGAGTGCGGCCCGGGCGCCAAAGTTTCGATCGGCCGTGTGTCGCTGGGGGACGATCTGCCGGCCTTCGATCTCTCGGTCGTGCATCCTTCGGGCGTGACGCAGGAAGCCCGCGTCTTCATTTGCAATCGCTCGACGCAGGGCGGCGGCCTCAAGCGCCAACTCGATCGCGTGCTCGGCGCCATGGATGGCCGCAGTTGTTGGATGCTGCGCGCGTCCGATTTCCCACCCAACCGGCGCAACCTGACCGCGCAAGCGTTCCGCAAATTCCGCGAACTCGGTGGCCAGTCCCTGACGGTGCCGATCCCCGAGTGGGAGCGCATGATCACCGTGCGCGAGTTTCATCGCCACCACCGCAGTGATCCAGGGTTCACCCAGTGGTTTGAGGCGGCCAAGTTGCTGTCTGGCATGTTGCCGATCGTGCAGTTGCTGCGGCTCGACCAACGCAGCATCGCCCGTCCGCCGTCGTTACGCGACGAGGCGCCGCTGGCGTGGCCGCCTTCGCTTGCCGGCGCGCGCGAGGCCGACATCGGCGCCGAAGTGTCCACGTCGCACCTACCGGTGGGCGACCCGGCGACGAATCTTCTGGCGGACTGGACGGGTTGGGCTGGCCTCACCCCGCAACCGGCGGTCGGGCAGTCCGTGTCCCCAAAACCATCGACCACGGCCGAGGAAGACGACCTGCCGCTTTCGGTCATACTCGACGAGAACGGCTCGGGGGCGTCGAGCATCATCGCGGGTCGCGAAATCGGCGGACGTTCCAAAGCCATTTCGCTCAATCGCGGCGTCCTCAAGCGCCATGCCGCAGTGATCGGCGGGTCGGGCTCGGGCAAGACGACGCTCGCCTTGACGATCATCGAGCAACTGCTGTTGCGGGGCATCCCGGCCATCCTGATCGATCGCAAAGGCGATCTGTGCTCCTATGCCAACCCCGATGTGTGGCGCGCCAACGAGAACGAATACAACGAGCGCCGTGGCGAACGCGAAAAGCTCGCCGACGCGATCGACGTCGCTGTCTACACGCCCGGTCGCGCGACAGGTCGGCCGATCTCGATCACGCTTCTGCCGACCGGCATCAACGAGTTGCCCGAGCACGAGCAGCAGTTGCTGGCCAATCTATCGGCCGCCGCACTGGGCGATATGCTGCATCTGAAAAACTCGGCGACGCACCAGAAGCAATCCGGCACGTTGTCGGTCGCGCTGCGTATTCTGGGCGGGCGGTTTTCCAAGGAAGTGACGCTGGGTGATCTCATCCATTTGCTCGAGGACGAAGACCCCGAGTTGGGGGAGCTGACGCAACGTATGGACCCGTCGGGCAAGATCCGCCGCGATCTGATCGGGCAGCTCGATAGCTTGCGGCTGCGCAACTCGGTGCTGTTCGAAGGCGGCGGCGAATCCCTGCGCATGGATTCGTTGTTGGGGCTCGGCCCCTACGCTCGGCGCGATGGGCGCACGCGTCTGTCGATCATCTACACGGGGTTCTTGGGCGACAACGAGAACGTGCTGTTCTGGGTCTCGCAGTTCCTGGCCGAAGCCCTGCGCTTCTGCCAGCGCAATCCCAACGATGAACTGCAAGCCGTCGTGATGTTCGACGAAGCGGATCTCTACATTCCAGCCAACGCCAAACCCGCCACCGCCGAACCGCTGCAAAGTCTGCTCAAGCGCGCCCGGTCGGCGGGGCTCGGCATGATGCTGGCGACCCAATCGCCGGGCGACCTCGACTACAAGAGCCGCGACCAGATCACGAGTTGGTTCATCGGTCGCGTGCGAGAGGACACGGCCCTGCGCAAACTCAAGGCCGCGTTCCAATCCGAATCCGGCCTCGATCCCGCCGCCGTCCTCCCAGGCCAGACCGTCGGCGAATTCCACCTCGTCCAGGAAGGACTCGTGCGGTCCATGAAGGCCCAACGCTCCCTCATCGAAGCCGAACAAGTCCCCTTCGACCGCATCGAACAACTAGCCTTCGAAACCAAAGGCCAAGACGAAAAACAATTGCGGTTGTTTGCCTGAGGAGCGGCGGCCCGGCCGGCGCCTGCAGCGTGCCCTTCCATGACCTCCTTCGTGCAGCACGGGGGTGGAGGTCTCGCGCATGACGTGTGCCGCGACGGCGGCTATTTGCAAACTCGATGACCGACTGGAACGTCCATTCCAAGCGAGCGGAACTCTGCGCTGTTAGGCGCGTTCACTAGCCGTTCGCCTCGGTAGAAAACGTGTGGCTCCCAGCGCCCGCGCCCATCGATGCGATCATTCCTGCAACACTCGCGCAAGCGCGATGGCGCGTGGCTGCGCGACGCTCGAAAGGATCACTACAATGAGCAGCATCGTCTACGTCGTCGGCTTGATCGTGATCGTCCTCGCCGTTCTCAGCCTGATCGGCTTGCGGTGATCGATCGTGTCGAGAAAGCTCCACGCGCCAGTTAGGACTTCGGCGCGTCGCGCAATGTCGTCGGCCCGTCGGCGGGTGCGGAGGCTTGACGCCCCGTCTGTGACCCGCACGGGGGCGGAAGTCCCACTGCGAACCCGTCGAGAACCTTCGTGAAGGTTTCAGGCGTCAGATCTTCCCACGTATCTTTGCCGATCTGCACGACAGGCGCGTTGGCGCAGCAGCCGATGCACTCGACTTCTTCCCACGAAAAATCGCCCGTCTCCGACAGATGATGGGGGTCATGGTGGATGCGCGTGCGGCAGACCTCGAGGATGGCTTCCGAGCCTCGCAGCATGCACGGCGTGGTTCCGCATACCTGCACGTGGGCCTTTCTGCCGACGCGGGAAAGCTGGAACATCGTATAAAATGTCGCGATCTCGTAGACGCGGATGTAGGCCATGCCCAGCATGTCTGCGACCGCGCGGATCGCGGGTTCGGTGCACCAACCCTCCTGCTCTTGCGCCCGCCAGAGGAGGGGAATGACGGCCGACGCCTGTTTTCCAGCAGGATATTGAGCGATGCGCACCTTCGCCCATGCCGCATTCTCGGGCGAAAAAGCGAACGATGTGGGCTGATTGGGATCGAGGCGGCGGACGGCCATGCGGGTGCTTTCCGATGCTGGCGCCGGGTCGCCCCGGCTATCGTGCCCGACGTTTTGCCGCAAACACCGATGCCTGTCGACTCGTCGCGATGCCACGCTTCGATTTTGGCCTATTTGCATGCTAAATCTCGATGACCTCTGTCGAGAACTGGCGCGGCCCCTATGCCCGAACTTCCCGAAGTCGAAACCGTGCGTCGTGGGCTCGAGCCGGTCATGGCCGGACGCCGCATCGAGTATGTCGAACAACGCCGACCCGACCTCCGCTTTGCGTTGCCCGATCGGTTCGTCGAACGACTGTCGGGGCGCCGCATCGACCGCCTGACGCGTCGCGCGAAATATCTGATGGCCGAGATCGAAGGCGGCGATGTCCTGGCGATGCATCTGGGCATGACGGGGCGCTTTACGGTCAGTGTCTCGGGTGGCGTGAACGGCGCCCAGCTCGGAGAATTCACCCAGGACGCCGGCGGCAACCCCGCACACGACCACGTCGTCTTCGGCATGGAGGGCGGCGTGTCCGTGACCTACAACGATGCCCGCCGGTTCGGCTACATGAGCCTGATCGACGCGGCGGCGCTGGCGACCCATCCCCATTTTGCCCGGCTGGGCGTCGAGCCGATCGGAGATGATCTCGACGCGGATTATCTCGCACGCAAAGCAACGGGCCGCAAAAGCGATCTCAAAGCCTTTCTGATGGACCAGCGGATCGTTGCGGGTCTGGGCAATATCTACGTGTGCGAAGCCCTGTTCCGAGCGGGCCTGTCGCCTAAGCGCGTGGCCGCCGCCTTGGCACGCAAAACGGGGCGACCCACGGAGGGCGCTGAACGTCTCGTGCCGGCGATCAAGGGCGTGCTCGAAGCTGCTATCGCTGCGGGTGGGTCGACATTGAGCGACTACCGCCAAGCCGACGGATCGCTCGGTCTTTTCCAGAAATCGTTTGGCGTCTATGGACGCGAAGGAGAGCCTTGCGTGCGGCCCGGATGCCGGGGCAGTGTGCAGCGCATCATCCAGGCGGGCAGATCGACGTTCTACTGCTCCGTTTGCCAGCGCTGACCCTTCACCTGCATGAGGGGGCGGCCCAGCCAGAAGGTCGAAAACGTCATGAGCTACCAAAACATCATCGTCGAAACACCCAAACCGCGCGTGGGCCTGATCCGCCTCAACCGCCCGACGGCGCTCAATGCGTTGAATGCGGCTCTCATCGGCGAGGTGTCCAAGGCGCTCGACGCCTTCGAGGCGGATGAAAACATCGCTTGCATCGTCATTACCGGCAGCGAGAAGGCTTTTGCGGCCGGCGCCGACATCAAGGAAATGCAATCGAAGACCTACATGGAAGCCTACAAAGAGGACTTCATCAGCGCCTGGGATCGGGTAGCGCGGTCCCGCAAGCCGGTCATCGCGGCGGTCGCCGGTTTTGCGCTGGGTGGGGGCTGCGAGATGGCGATGATGTGTGATTTCATCATCGCGGCCGACACGGCGAAGTTCGGCCAACCCGAAATCAAACTCGGCGTCATGCCCGGCGCTGGCGGCACGCAACGCCTCGCGCGCTTCATCGGAAAATCGAAGGCGATGGATATGTGCCTGTCCGGCCGCATGATGGACGCCGCAGAAGCCGAGCGGTGCGGTTTGGTTTCGCGCGTCGTGCCGGCTGACAAGCTCATGGAAGAGGCGTTGAAATCCGCCGAAGCCATCGGCGCCATGTCGATCCCGATTCTGATGATGACGAAGGAGAGTGTGAACCGCTCCTTCGAGTCGACGCTGGCCGAGGGCATCCGCTTCGAGCGCCGCGTCTTTCATCCGATGTTCGGCACGCAGGATCAGAAAGAGGGCATGGCGGCCTTCATCGAGAAGCGCAAAGCCCAATTCAAGGATTGTTGATCCGCAATTAGTCGCGCGGGTCGCGCCGGCTCAGATGCGCATGCGTTCTGATCGTCAGAGCGGCGAGGATCGTGACCAGGAGAGCCACGAAGAAAAAGACTTGATTGGCGGCCCAGTCGGGCCGTTCTGTCATGAGCTTGCCGCTCATCGCGAGAAAAGTCAGGCCCAGCCCGCCCGCCAAGGCCTGAAAAATTGCCAGGGGAACGGCGAAGCGGAGCAGAAGGTGTTGCCGATTGGCGCTCGAGAATGCGAGCTGATCGGCATGCCCCCACGCGGCGGACGCCATCAGCACCAACACGATGGCGTATTGCCAACCATGCTGCCACCGCAGCCCCGTCAGTGGGGTGATGTAAAGCCCTTGCAAGGCGAAGGCTCCCCAGCCATAGGCCAACGCCATCAGTCTGCTGTTGTCGGCCAAGGCCATCCGGGCGCTGCGGGCGTTCGATCGAAACCACGCGTTGATCGCGAAAGCGGCGCCGACCAGAATCACCGCAAATACCGCCCCAGCCATCGTGATCAGGCGGCGATGTCCGAGTGTTGCTGCTGCCAGCAGACATCCGACGTTGGCGATGAGTACGCCCATGAGCGCAAAAATCCAACCCCGAGGCGCGTTCATGCGGTCTCCATCGCCGGCCAGCACCCAAAACTCAGACCGCTTCAGCGCGCCTCACTCCGGAAATCGCGCATGGCCTTCCAGGCGATGACCGAAACGGCGATCGCGCCGTAAAAGAAAACGTGGTTGGCCGCCCAATCCTGCCACCCGTCGCGCTGGAGGACAGCGAGTTGAGCATTGACGACTTTGCCTCCGAAGCGAAAGCCCCGCCCGTCGTGCACGAGCAAACCAATGGCGACGATGGCGAGCGCGGCGC
Source organism: Hyphomicrobiales bacterium (assembly GCA_031419415.1). Lineage (GTDB taxonomy): Bacteria > Pseudomonadota > Alphaproteobacteria > Rhizobiales > Hyphomicrobiaceae. The sequence goes on from JANOKV010000099.1 coordinate 7,343, forward strand.
AGGTCACGAGCGCAACTATGCGCGCCACATTCGGCAGCCTGTCGTCCTGGCGCAGGGCCGATCCGGGCTTAGTAAGCAAGGATGCGAGGACCAGAGAGCCGCTCGCCAGAAGCGTGAAGACGACGACGAAGCGACCATACTCCCGCCAGGTGAGGATAGAGCTGGCGTAGGTCACGATCAGCGCGAGCGCCCCCCAGCTCCAAACGCCAGCGATATGGCGCAAGGCGTCGACGGCCTTTCCAGAGATGTCGCCTGGCCTCGCTCCTCCGCCTGAAGCGCCCTGCCAGTAAGACTGGGCGATCGCGGTGGGGATCGCGGCGGCGATGCAAAGGTGCAGATAGTAGCTCTGCGTCCACGCCAAAAGCGCGAGCAGGGAGACATTGACTGTCACGCCGACAGCCCAAGAGATGATGATGGTCACGTTAGAGGCCTCCCCGCCGACGCCATTGCTTAATACGATTCCGCCCCAGTCTGCACCCGCACCCTTTGCACAGGGCAATTCAAAACTCGATCCCGCCCCCTTGTCGTCCAGGTGCTTGTCATCGGGATGAGAGTCCATAGTCGAGGCATTGTAGGGTGACTTGATTCCCACTGACCGCGTGCAGTCCCAGCGTACGCGGCGTTGACCCGGGGGCTGGAGGCTATTATAGGACGCCCAAGTATCTGCGCGGGATAGGTTCCCGCCGGTCGCATTCTCGTGCGATCCACCCGACCCGACCCGCATCAAATCCACTTTCGAGGAGCCATTATGGCCAATACCAAGTCGGCTGCCCGTGCAGACCGCGTTTCCAAGCGCCGCAACACGGTCAACAAGAGCCGCTCCACCCGGTTGAAAAGCAGCGTCCGCAAGGTCGAAGAAGCCATCGTCAGCGGAGATCGGGCAATCGCCGAAGCGGCGTTGAAGTCCGTGGAGCCGGTGCTCATGCGGTCGGCCCAGAAGGGCGTCGTCCATAAGCGCAATGCCTCGCGCAAAGTTTCGCGCCTGACCGCGCGCGTGCGCTCGATGACGGCGTGACCGCCGAATTCGATCGCATTGGGGGCGTGTTGAAAACAAGTCACGAACATCCAAGCGCTGATGATTTCGCCTAGGCGGTTATGCTCGATGATTCAGTAAGCTGCGATCTCGAGCACAGGGTCTGGGATAGTTTTCGGACCCTTGGTCTCGAGCGCAGTATAAGTAAAACGTGATTCATCAGGCGCCCTTTCGGGGCGCCTTTTTTCTTGCTCGAAGCGCACTGGATAACTTCTTTTTATGTGGACAAATCAAGGTGTTTATCAACAGGTCGCGGCCTCTTTCGACCCGCCCTCGACACCCCCATCACCCTGTTGCATCTGCGTTTCACGGCGATCGAGCGCTGCGACTCACGAGTTGCATTTGTTTAAATAATGGTTAATAAAAAACTCGTCGTTGAGCGATGCATCACAGTCGTTCTTCGGCGGTCTATGCAAGTCTAGTGATCATCTCCAGTGGAGTGATCGCAAATGCATTGTCCGGTTCATGTGCTGCGTAAAAGTGGTGTTCTGGTGTCTTCGTGTGTCTTTCGATGTCAACGGCTGACAGTTTTGCCGTTGCGATCGAAAGGGCCTTTCACGCGATGACGAGCAGCGTGTGACGGGAGTGGAGATTTCAGTGACTGCGTTTCAAACTCGAGCGATCGAAGACGTCCCCGTGCGGGCGACGTGGGATCGCCT
>JANOKV010000100.1:0-5383 GCA_031419415.1 Hyphomicrobiales bacterium
TCGCCGATGCCCTTGGCCGCGAAGCGTCGAGCAAGGTCGGTTGGCTCGGGCATCGTGAAGCGAAAGGGCGAGTTCTGGACCGAGAGCTCTCCTTGCAGGTCGAGAAAATCCGAGCCTGGGATGTGCCCGCCGGCATAGTCCTTGGCGCCGCTCTCGACGCGGTAGGGACGGCCTGTGCCAGTCTCATAGATGAGATAGGTCGTGCAGTCGAAAATACGCAGGGCGGGATCGTCGAAGTTGGCCGCCAGCCACGCCGTGGAGACGAGTTGGTCGGGATGTAGGAAGCGGGCTTGGGCCATGTAATCCTCCTGAGCTCGAGGCGGCTGGCGCTAACGTCCGCGTTTTCGCCGGCCACGGATTGATCACACCGGCTTCGTGCCGGAAATCTGGATGCGGCGCATCTCGCGCCGGAAAGGGCCAGCATCGTGGATCGCCAAGTGCTTGCACACGCGGTTGTCCCAGAAGGTGACGGAGCCCTTCTCCCAACGGAAGCGACAGGTGAACTCGGGCCGGTGACCGTGATCGAGAAGGTAGTCCAGGAGGGGTTTTGATTCTTCCTCGGTCAGCCCTTCGAAACAGTAGGTGTAGGCGTGATTGACGTAGAGCAGCTTGCGCCCGGTCTCGGGGTGGGTGACGACGACGGGATGCGATGAGATCGTCTCGACCCAATCGGCACCTTCGCGCACTTTGGTCGAGCGGAAGGCGTTCTGATTGGCGCGCGGGCCAGCGACTTTGCGATCCGAGTGGAGCGCGCGCATGCCCGACAGCAATGTCTTCATGCCATCCGACAGCGCCTCGTAAGCCAGATACTGATTGGCGAAGATCGTATCCCCACCATACGGGGGCACATCGATCGCATAGAGAATGGCGCCCATCGGTGGCTCAGCCACCATCGTCGTATCGGCGTGCCATTCCTCGCCGACGATTTTCTTGTCGCCGGGCTCGCGCTTGATTTGGACGATCTCGGGATCGGCTTGGGTGCCCTTGTAGTTGGGGTGAATGAAAATGTCCCCGAAGCGGCGCGCAAAACGCTTGTGCTGGGGCGTATCGAGTTTTTGGTCGCGAAAGAAGATCACGCAATGATCGAGCAGCGCCTTGCGGATTTCCCCGATCGTGCCGTCGTCGAGATCGGCGGAAATATCGACGCCGTGCACTTCGGCTCCTATGGCGCCCGCGATCGGGCGCACCTCGACCCGGGAATTGCGCATGGGGCTTTCCTCCTGTCTCGTGGACCGTTGGCCCCATGATGGGACGGCTTTCGTCCCCCAGCAACCGGGAATGAGACTTGAGCGGGCTTCCCGCGCCAGCTTTCTTTGGTGTAGGCTGAAGGCAACGTCGTCACCGACACGAGGGCTTATCGATGCTGACACCCGCCCAAGTCGATTCCTACGCCGAGAACGGCTATCTCATGGTGCCCGATGCGCTCAACGCCAGCGAGGTGGCGCTGCTGCGCTCGACGGTGGACGAAATCGTCGCCGGGGCTGCGAAGGTCACGACCCACACCGATATCTACGACCTCGAGGATGGCCATACGCCTGAGCGCCCGAAGGTGCGGCGGCTCAAGTCACCGCACAAGCATTTCGATTATTTCAACCAGCTCGTGCGCAATCCCCGCATAACGGCGATCCTGGCAGCGCTGATCGGGCCGAACATTCGCCTGCACGGCGCCAAGCTCAACATGAAGTCGGCCGGTTATGGGGCGCCGGTCGAGTGGCACCAGGACTGGGCTTTTTATCCCCACACCAATGACGACGTGCTCGCGACCGGGATTCTTCTCGACGATTGTACGGAAGAAAATGGGCCGATGCTGATGATCCCCGGTTCGCACCGTGGGCGTCTTTACGACCACCATTCGGACGGCGTTTTCTGCGGGGCCATCACCGGAGAACTCAACCAGATCGATTTCTCCAAAGCCGTGCCGATGATCGGCAAAGCGGGATCGATGTCGATCCACCATGCGCGCACGCTGCATGGTTCGGCGCAGAACCGCTCCACGCAGGATCGACGCCTGTTGCTGTTTGAATACACGGCTGCCGATGCGTTTCCGCTGGTAACGGTGCCCGAATTCAACGAATTCAACAGCCGTATCGTTTTGGGGTCGCCCACGGTCGACGTGCGGGTGCGGCCCGCGCCCATCCGGATGCCGCTACCGCCAGCGAAATCGCAAGGCTCCATCTACGAAAATCAACGCGCCGCCAAGGCGCGATATTTCGGACAGGCCGCCGAATAATCGCCGCCGTGTTCGCGGGACGCGAACGTCATTCGCCCGGTGTCATCTGATCTTCGCGCGCGACGGCGCGAGGCGCGCGCGCATCACTGAACAACATGCCACCCAGAATGCTGCCGGCTATCAAGGCCGGTAAATTACGCACCAGCACGCGCAGCGTCGACCAAGCAACGCCAGGGTGCGCGAAAATCAACCCAGCGATGGTGCCCATACTGCCGCTCAAAAGGGAGGCCTCAGCCACGTCGGACTGCACCGCATTCTGCGGTTCGGAAGGCTGGGAAGGTTTTTCGTAGCTGCGCGCGATGATCAACACCACCATGCCGATGAGCGCAAATCCAGCCGATACGACGAGGAACGCCGCCGTCGTGCTCATCGATGCCGTCAACCAGATCACGACGGCTGCCGTCGCAAATCCCGCCGCCACGAGAAACGGGACGACGGCGAGGGCGATCAAGACATATTCGGTGATCGCGTTGTTTATCGAGCGCTTGAAATCACTAATCCACGAGTCGAACATGGGCGGCACTCACAGTTGAATGAACCGCGCTCATCCCTCCCACTGGGGGGAGGGATGTCGCTCCGGACGAATTAGGATTTCCAGATTGCGCCGAGGACGAACCCCAGTGCCGCCGCCATAGCGAGCGTGGTCATCGGTTGATCCTGGATCGACCGACGAACGGCCGTATCGAGGTTGTTGGCGACGACCTTCATGTTTTCGCCGACCATTGCGGCTTGGTCTTGAGCCGACTGCGCGGCGCGGTTCACCTGATCGGCGGCTTTGCTGCCCTGCTCTGCGAGGCGATCCTTGATGTCGTTGGCGGTCGTCGAGCCGTGCTGATAATCCTGCGCTTTGTAGGTTTGTGCCATGTACGTCTCCTGTTTCAATCCCTGGGACGGGGAAGAAACGCACAGCGGGCAGTTCGGTTGCATGCTCGGGCGCGTCAGCACGCCCAAGCCAACCCATCAGGCCTTCATCGCAGCTGATTTCGTTTCGATGCTGTCCCAGATCATGGCGGCGATGTCGTTTCCACCGAACGCTTTGACTTGGCGAATTCCGGTCGGCGAGGTGACGTTGATTTCGGTGAGATAGGGCCCGATCACATCGATGCCGGTGAAGAGTAGTCCCCGCGCCTTGAGTTGGGGGCCCAGTCGCGCGCAGATTTCGAGGTCGCGTGGCGTCAGATCGGTCGGTTTGGGTGTGCCGCCGACATGCATATACGAGCGCGTCTCGCCGTCTGCCGGCACCCGATTGATGGCGCCTGCCACCTCGCCATCGATGAGAATGATGCGTTTGTCGCCGAATCGAACCTCGGGGCGGTATTCCTGCACCATGAAAGGTTCGCGAAACACCGTCTGGAAGAGTTCGACGAGCGAGTTCAAATTGCTGTCGCCTTCTTGGATGCGAAACACGCTGGCGCCGCCATTGCCATAGAGCGGCTTGATGATGATGTCTTTATACTTCGCGCGAAACTCGGCCACGTCCTCGGGGTTGCGCGTGACCAGCGTCGGCGGCATCAAGTCTTGGAATTCGAGCACCCAGACTTTTTCGGGTGCATTGCGCACGCTTGCGGGGTCATTGACGACGAGCGTTTTGGGGTGAATGCGTTCCAGCAAGTGGGTGGTCGTGATGTAGGCCATATCGAATGGCGGGTCCTGGCGCAGCAGCACCACATCCCAGGCGGCCAAGTCGATTTTGCGGGGGTTCGACAGTTTGTAGTGATCGCCTACCCGATCTTCGACGGTCAGCGTTTGGCCACGGGCGATGAGGCGTTGTCCGTCGAGCGCCAAATGTTGGGGCGTGTAATAGAAAAGCTCATGGCCCCGCCTTTGCGCCTCGAGCAGCATCGCGAACGTGGAGTCGCCTTGGATGTCGATACGGTCGATCGGGTCCATCTGGCAGGCGATTTTGAGCGGCATGGGAAGCTCTTCCGGCTTGATTTTGGATAGGGCATCGAAGCGGGCGGATACGGCGGCTGTCAACCGACCATTCGCGGCGCTCTTTGGAGATAGCACACGTAGTGTCGAAGGCCAGACGTGTCGCCGAAGTTTCGAGTTGGGGGCAAAGAAAAACGCCCGACCCCGGGGGGGAGGTCGGGCGTTCAAGCGCAGATCGCGCTTGCACCGGGAGGGAAGCCGGTGCGGCAAACGATGTCTCGGGTAGACGGGGGGCACTACCGATAAGAGTGACATCGCCTGCTATGAGGCTACAGATAGCGCCCGCAGCGAAGTCTTCAAGAGGACACCGCAAAAGATCACGAATTTTTTATTCATTGTTTGGCTCGGATTGGTTCGGCCGGCTAAACTGTTAGTTTGCAATTGGTTCAATTCTTTCGCATACCTGGATTGACGATTTTGAAGAGGCCCGGATCGATATCCTCGGCGGTATTCAAATTGCCAATCTCGACGCGGGTGTCGCGGCCTTGGGCATCCGTCGTAACCCATTCTTTCAACTCTAGCTTTGGCGTTTTGCTCAGAAATAGGCGAATGCGCCCGGCCGTCTCCGTGTTTTTATCCTGCAACGCCACGATAATCAGGTCGTCGGCTTCCTGCACTTCGAGGATGCGGGCATCGCGGATGAGGTCGACGTCTTTGCGCAACAGGATGCGGAACGTCGTCTGATCGAGGGCGATGCGGTCATCGGTGTTCAAATCGAGATCCTGCACCGCCAGCATATCGCCGTCCGACACGATGAGCTGCTTGCTCGGAAGGGAATACTCGAAGCGCAGCCGACCGGGCCGTTTGACCAGGAAACGACCTCGAAGGCGCTGCTTTTCGGCGTCGGTCTGAACGAAGTTGCCTTTCAGGTTGATCAACTCGTTGAAGTAGCCGCTGACCGAGCGGACGATCTCCATCTGCTTGGCGTCCAGGGTCAGTCCAGTGACGGAGGGCTCCGTCGTCACTTTGGCGGCGCCCCACCCGCCGAGAGGGTTGGCAGGTTGTTGTTTAGGATCTTGGGCCGCAGCGCCGAACGCAAAGCCGAGGAAGGCAATGGCGAATGCCGCCACGAGACCGCTGCAGCGACCGACCGATTTCCTGCGCTCTTGCACGAACATTCCCTTGACCCCTGACACCAGCCGCACCCGTCCGCTCATTCCTCGAGATTGAGACGAGATTGTGGGCAATGGTAGGCCTGCGGCGCCGATGAGCAAGGTGCAG
>JANOKV010000101.1:0-6639 GCA_031419415.1 Hyphomicrobiales bacterium
TCTGGCCGGATCGCCGATCGAAACCCTCGTCGAAACGACATTCGACGCCGCCGCCGCTGCGTTGCGCGCGCGTCGCGTCACGCGGCTCGGCGCGATCGTTCTCGCGAGTGAACCCCAGCAGATCGCTGCGGGCATCGAGAACGCGACCCTGCTCGCCGAGGGTCTTGCGCGGCTCGGCGTCCACCGGTTGCCTTGGAGCGCGGCGCAACGACAACGTCGCGACCGCGTTGAATTTCTGCGGCGCGCCACCCCCGATGCCGGCTGGCCGGATCTTTCGGAATCGGGATTGGCGTCGTCGACCGCGACCTGGCTCGCGCCCTTTCTCACACAGGCGACGCGACTCGCGGACGTTTCGGCCCAGCATTTGGGCAACGCCCTCGACGCCTTGCTTCCCTGGCCTCTCGAACAACACCTCGAAACCGATGCGCCGACCCACTTCGCAGCGCCCACCGGGAACCACCATCCCATCGACTACGGCGCCGAGGGCGCGCCGCTGGTATCGATCCGCGTGCAGGAGCTGTTCGGCCTGCAAGCGCATCCCGCAATTGCGGGCGGTCGCCTGCCCTTGACGCTCGCGCTCCTGTCGCCCGCCGGACGCCCCGTCCAGATTACGCGGGATTTGGCCGGCTTCTGGGCCGGCTCCTGGCGCGACGTCAAATCCGAGATGCGCGGCCGCTACCCCAAACACCCTTGGCCCGATGACCCCGCCAACGCCCCACCAACGGCCCGCGCCAAACGACGCGACCACTAGACGGGCACGAAAACGGTCGCAGATCCCTAGCATTGGCCACTTTGCGTCGTGCGCCGGCCACGTGCTCCATCAGAATGGTCCAGCGGGCGACGGTGGACGATGCTGCGTTATTGCACCCTACGGGCGGCGCTGTCGTTCTGCCGCGCTTGACCAGATCGGCCAAGGCTCTATCACCCTGCCATGGCAATTGAACTTCTGAGCCTCAAAGGCATCCAACTCACATTCGGTGGCACGCCGCTCCTGACCGGGGCGGACCTGGCGATCAGCGCAGGCGACCGCGTCTGCCTCGTCGGGCGCAACGGGTCGGGGAAATCGACACTCCTCAAGATCGCCGCGGGCACCGTCGAACCCGACAGCGGCGAACGCTTTGCCCATCCCAGTTCCCGGTTCGCCTACCTGCCCCAAGAAGTGGACCTGTCCGGTTATCCGAGCACACTCGCCTATCTGGAAGCCGGGTTGGTCGGCAGTGAGAATGATTATCTGGGCCGCGCGCTTCTGGGGTCGCTGGGCCTGTCGGGCGATGAGGACCCCGCCTCCCTGTCGGGCGGTGAAGCGCGGCGTGCAGCCCTGGCGCGTGCGCTGGCCTCGAGCCCCGACGTGTTGCTGCTGGACGAGCCGACCAACCACCTCGATCTGCCCGCGATCGAATGGCTCGAGGCGGAACTGGCGTCGTCGCGCTGCGCCATCGTCATGATCAGCCACGATCGCCGTTTTCTCCAACGGTTGTCGCGCGAAACCGTCTGGCTCGACCGGGGACGGACACGGCGCATCGACACCGGTTTTGCCGGATACGAGGACTGGCGCGACGACATGCTCGAGCAGGAAGAAGCCGAGCGCCACAAGCTCGACCGCAAGATCGAACGCGAACAACAATGGATGCACGGTGGCGTAACGGGTCGGCGCAAGCGCAATGTGCGACGCGTGGCCGAACTCGCCCGCATGCGCAGCGAACGACGCGATCATCGCCAAGTGCAGGGCAACGTGCGCCTCACGACGACGGAAGGTGGCCAGTCCGGCAAGCTCGTCATCGAGGCCAAGGGGATCGCCAAGGCTTATGATGGCCGCCCGATCGTGGCCGACCTGTCGCTGCGTGTCGGCCGGGGCGATCGGTTGGGCATCATCGGCCCGAACGGTGCGGGCAAGACGACGCTCATCGGGCTGCTGACGGGAACACTGACGCCGGACGCGGGCACGATCAAACTGGGCGCGGGCCTCGAAATGGTCACGCTCGACCAACGGCGCGACTCGCTCGATCCCAACTGGACGGTGTCGGAGGCCTTGACCGGGGGGCGGGGCGATCAAGTCATGGTCGGTGGACGGGCTCGGCATGTCGCCAGCTACATGAAGGATTTCCTGTTCTCGCCCGAGCAGGCGCGCACCCCGCTGGGCGTTCTGTCGGGTGGTGAGCGCGGCCGGTTGATGTTGGCGCGGGCCTTGGCCAAGCCATCGAACCTCCTCGTGCTCGACGAGCCGACGAACGACCTCGATCTCGAGACGCTCGATCTGCTCCAGGAGCAACTTGCCGACTACGCGGGCACCGTTCTGCTCGTCAGCCATGACCGCGATTTTCTCGATCGCGTTGTGACATCGGTGCTGGCCACCGACGGGGACGGGGCCTGGACCGAGTATGCGGGCGGCTACGCCGATATGTTGGCCCAGCGGCGCGGTTCGGATTTGGGGAAAACGGAGCGATCGGGGCGCGGCCGCAACGGGTCGTCGCAGGGCAGTGCCGGAGGGTCCGCCCAAGGGGGAAAACGCAAGCTTTCCTTCAAGGAAAAGCATGCGCTGGAGGCGTTGCCGAAAGCGATGGCGGCTCTCACGGCAGAAATTGCCGCGCTCCAGCACACGCTCGCATCGCCCAACCTCTATAGCCGAGACCCCACCGCGTTCACTGCGGCCACGACCCGCCTCGGCACCGCGCAAGCGGAACATGCCACCGCCGAAGAGCAGTGGTTGGCGCTCGAAATTCAACGCGAAGAGGTCGAGGGGCGGGGGTAAGCGCGTTCTCGCCTCATCATCCTGTCCTGCGTCCGGGACGTCGCAGGCGGCGCGATTGAACTTCTATTGTCACCCACGCGATTTCGGCACTCGATCGTGCTCGGCCGGCATGCAGGTGGGTCGCGTCCCGAGGGCTATCGGTGTTGATCGGAATCGGGCCTGCCCATATGGTTGGGCGCGTGTCCCTCGTGCATGGTTCAGGCTGCGCCATACGGGTTGGGCTGTCGGCGGGACGTGGCATCGAGGGGGGACGTGAGATGTGGTCTGCGCAAGGAAAGCGGCTGAGCGCGATTGCGCTGGGGCTCATCGCGGCTTTGGTCGTGGTGGCATCGACAGGTGCGCAAGCGGCCACGGGCAGCTCTGTCGAGCCGCTCTATCTTGCGGGCATCCCGGTTGATTTCATTCTGTTTGCTCTCACCCTGCTCGGGGTGGCCCTCTTCCATCATCACACGATGGCCGTCGCATTGACCGGCCTGGCGACGATCACTGCCTACAAATTGATCTTCACCGGCTTCAAATTCGGCACGGGTCTGGCGGGCTTGGGCGGCCACATGGCCCACGAGTGGGTGGTCCTGGCCAATCTCTTCGGCCTTCTGATGGGGTTTGCACTGCTGTCGCGACATTTCGAGGAGAGCAAGATCCCCGACGTGATGCCGGCCTATCTGCCCGACGGCTGGAAGGGCGGCTTCATGTTGCTCGTGCTCGTCTTCGTGACCTCCAGTTTTCTCGACAACATCGCAGCCGCCCTGATCGGTGGCACCGTGGCGCGCCACGTGTTCAAGGGCAAAGTCGGCATCGGCTATCTGGCGGCGATCGTGGCCGCGTCGAATGCGGGCGGCTCGGGCAGCGTCGTGGGTGACACGACGACGACGATGATGTGGATCGATGGCGTAAGTCCGTTCAGTGTTCTCGATGCCTACGTCGCCGCTGGGCTGGCGCTGCTGATCTTCGGCATTCCAGCAGCCTTCCAGCAGCATCGCATTCAGCCGATCGCGACCGATGCCCCGCAAGGCGTGATCCTCGATTGGACCCGGTTTGGAATCGTGGTCGCAATGCTGGTCGGCGCCATCATGGCCAATGTGACCGCGAACCTGCGCTTTCCCGCGATGCTCGAAGTCCTTCCCGTCATCGGCATCGCCGTTTGGGTCGTGTTGATCCTGACGTCGACCCTTCGCCGGCCCGATTGGTCGGTGATGCCGGAGACTTTCAAAGGAACGATCTTCCTGCTCGCGCTCGTCACCTCGGCCTCGATGATGCCGGTGGAGAAATTGCCCATTGCATCCTGGCAGACAGCCTTGGGATTGGGCTTCGTCTCGGCGGTGTTCGACAACATTCCGCTGACGGCGCTGGCTTTGAAGCAAGGCGGCTATGATTGGGGTTATTTGGCTTATGCCGTTGGCTTCGGCGGTTCGATGATCTGGTTTGGCTCGTCGGCTGGTGTAGCGCTGGCCAATATGTATCCAGAAGCCAAATCGGTGGGGCTGTGGTTGCGGCACGGCTGGCACGTGGCGGTGGCCTACGTGATCGGCTTCTTCTTCATGCTGCTGGTCCTGGGATGGAAACCCGATGCCCCCCACAAAAAGGTGGGAGATGTTCCCGCTTCACCCGCTGTGGCCGTGGCGCTGGCAACGCGCTGACGATACGCGGATCGGCACTAAAAAAAGGGCGCAACCAGCGCCCTTTTTCATGCCGAGGGACGGTCGTCGTCAGTGAATGTCATCCTGCTCCGCGAAGGCGCGTTTGAGATCTTCGATGGTGAAGCCGGGCTTGCGGGCCTTGTCCAGAATGACCGCTTCCTTGCGCGCCAGCAGATCGCAGGCGGCGGGAATTTTGTCGGCCACCGCATGCGGGATGACGACAGCGCCGTGACGGTCGGCGTGAATGAGGTCGCCCGAGCGCACGAGCATGCCGTGGATGCGGACTTCTTGCCCGAAACCCGACAGGTGGACGTGCGCATGGCTCGGCGCGATCGATCCCGCGAGCGCCTGGAAGCCTGGCGCCCAAGCAGGAATGTCACGGATGCAGCCGTCGGTAATCACGCCCAGAGAGCCCAGCGCTTTGTGCACGGTCGACTGTACTTCGCCCCAGAAGGCGCCGAAGCCCACATCATGGCCATCGAGGTCTTGGATGACGGTGATCGTGGGGGCGGGTTTGGAGGCGATGTATTCGTAGTAACTGACGCGCTGATCGCGGGCGGGTTTGCCGGTCAATTCGTTGGGGTGGGACGAGCGGATGGTTGCCGTGCGCGCATAGCCTACCATCGGTTCCAAGTCCGGAAACGGGCAGACGAGTTGCTTGGTCGTGAATCCGGTTGCGCGCCGCTCGGGCGCAACGATTTCCAACGCATTGCAGATCGTCGGCGTGTCGACAGCGCGCAGCTTCGCGAGCAGATCGGCGGAATGGTTCATGGGTGTTTCCTCATGGAGTTTTGCGGCTGGTGAACACTTTAGGGCATGACGCCCGGCTTGCCCATGGCGAAGCGAAGGGTGGCATCGGCCGCCCCCGAGCAAAATGCCAGGCGCAGGAGTGCGCCGTAGGGCGCAATAGCCTCTTGGCGTATTGCGCCGAGTTAGGAATTCCACCCGCACGGTTCAAGTCGGATCGGCGCAATACGCTTCGCTATTGCGCCCTACAGGTCTCAATGAAAAATGCCCGCCGCAGGGGTGCGCCGGGCATCGAGAGTGTTCGTGGGGTCCGCCGAGCCGTTATTCCACGGCGGCGACTTCGCCGGCTGTGGATTCGGTGAGCAAGCCGCGTGCTTGGCTGATCCAATTGCCCTTCTCGATGGCGCCGTCGATCTTCAGCGCCTCTTCGACATTGGCGATGTCGTCATCGGAGAAATTGGCAATCTGCTCGTACTTGATCACGTTGAGCTGGCCGAGGCGGGCGGCCAATTCTTTCGAGATGCTGGTGATTTTGGACAGATCATCGGCATCGCCCTTGATCTTCTTGAAGCCCTTCCAGGCGGCAGACAATTTGCGCGCGCGCGCATCCGTGCGCTCGACGATACGGGCGGCCTTGCCGCGACGGCCGCGCAGATAATACAGCTTCGCGCGCCGCACCTTGCCGCGACGAATGACTTCGATTTCGGCGATGTGGGGCGAGTAGATCGGGAATACCCGCTCGACGCCCTCGCCATACGAAATCTTGCGAACGGTGAAGCTCTCGTTGATGCCGTGGCCGGCGCGCGAGATGCAGACGCCCTCGTAGGCTTGAACGCGGGCCGTGGTCGGCCGGGCGTCGGCCTTCTTGGCGCCTTTGCCGGCATTGGCTTTGCTCTTGGGGTCCTCGGCGTCTTCAATGACGCGGACCATCACCTTCAAGGTGTCCCCGGGGCCGAACTCGGGCACCGCGCGCTGGGCCAGGATCGTCTGAATCTGCTCGCGCTCGAGCTCTTGAATGATGTTCATGACTTGTTTCCCTTGTCGTTGGCGTCATGGCAGAGGAGCTGCGTCGCTGAAACCAGCAGAGCAGCTCGTGCAAGCCCGTGAGGGCGTCCCCGCAAGGGGCAAATCCACATGTGTTGGGATTTGATGGGGTGTTAGCCGATTGGCTCGCATTTGTCGACAGGGGACATCGAGGGCCCTATTTCGCGGCTCGAGGACTGCCGACGCCACGCAAACCCTTCCGAATTCGCTCGATTGTGCGCTAGCCTACCCCTATTCGGAACCGCGCCGCAGAGCGCTTCTTTCCGGACAGGAGAGGAAATCGCCATGATCAAGCAATCCGGACTGCTTTTTCTCTCGATGGCCGTGCTCGGCAGTGTGCTGGCCACCCCTGCGATGGTCCACGCCGAAACGCCCAAGCGCGGCGGCACGCTGACCTTCGCCGTTGTCGCCAGTCCGCCGAGCTATGACTGCAATGCCGAGACCACGTTCAGCATGGTGCAG
>JANOKV010000102.1:0-2637 GCA_031419415.1 Hyphomicrobiales bacterium
GCCCTGCGATAGGGGCACATATCCCTGTACCGGCAGCCAGCCGAGCTGCATCGCAAAAACGTAGATCAACACATAGCCGACGAGGAACACCGGCATGGCGAACCCCATGACGGAAAACAGCATGACGAGGCGATCAGTCAGTCGGTGCGCGCGTGCCGCGGCGAGGACGCCGAGGGGAATGGCGAGCACGACGGCGACGACAAGGGTCGACAGCGTCAACGCCAGTGTCGGCTCGATACGTTGCGCAATGAGACGGGTCACGGGCATGTTGGAAAAGATCGAAGTGCCGAAATCACCGCGCAACATGCCAGCGACCCACAACACGAACTGCTCGAGTACGGGTCGGTCGAGGCCGAGCGCGGCGCGCACGGTTGCGATCTGCTGCGGGCTCGCGTCGTCACCCGCAATGATGGCGGCGGGATCGCCGGGCGCAAAACGCAGGAGGAAAAAGACGAAGACGGCGACGACACCCATCACCGGGATCGTCGCGAGAAGCCGGCGCAAGATATAGGCGATCATGGGTGCATCGCAGGTCTGGTCTCATACGTCATGACGCAATGCCGTTCGCCACAGCCCGTGCGGTCGCCAGCTCTGCGCGCTATTTCCTCATGATGTTCCACAACACGACAAGGCCGGTGTTGGCGACGAACGGTGTGATGCGGTCGGCGCGATAGGCGACCAACTGATTCCACTGCCCGAACGGGATGTAGACGACATCTTCCATTGCGAGGGCTTGCGCTTCTCGGGCGATCTTCTTCTTTTCGTCCAAGGTTTGGGCGAAGCCGAAGCTGTCGCGCAGCGCCTCGATCTTGTCGTTGCAGGGCCAGCCGAACATGCCTTTGTCGCACGCCGCGCCGAGCCAGATGTGCAACAGCGGATGGGATGTGGGGACCCCACCTGTCGTGGTGACGAAGATATTCCAGCCGCCCTTGTCGGGCGGATCCTTCTTGGCGCGGCGCGTGACCGTCGTGCCCCAGTCCATGGCCTGGGCATCGACATTGAGGCCCGCTTCGCGCATCGCCTGGATCAGTACCTGGGTGGCGGGTGTGATCGTATTGTGATCCGTCGTCGCCAGGATCACGATCGGCTCGTTGTTGTAGCCCGCCTCCTTCATGAGCTGGAGGGCCTTTTTCGGATTGTAGTCCTTGAACCAGTGGGCGCCGGAGTCGCTGGCGAGTGGCGTGTTGCACGTGATCAGGCCGTGACAGATGCGGTAGTATTTCGGATCGCCAATCACGGCGCGCAGGAAGTTCTCCTGGTTGATCAGGTGATACATCGCCTGGCGCGCTTTCGGATTGTTGAAAGGCGGGTGCAGGTGATTGAGCCGGATCATGCCGTGATGGGAGTCGACGTCACCCGTGGTCTCGAGCTTGACGCCCTTGGCCTTCTCGAGGATCGGATAAAAATCAATGCTGGGGTTCTCGAAGAAGTCGATCTCGCCGTTGATCAGGGCCTGCATGGACGTCTGCGCATCCGGGATCCAGACGAGCTCGATGCGGTCGACGCCGGCGAACTTGCTGCCCGCAAAAAACGAGGCGGGCTCGTTGCCGGGCCGCGGCACGTAGTCGGGGTTCTTGAGATAGACGGCCTTGCTTCCCGGCACCCACAGGTCCTTGGCGAACGTGAAGGGGCCCGAGCCGATCGCCTCCTTGATTTGCGTTTGCGGATCTGTCGCGGCGTCGGCCTCACGCATGATGATGGGCACGGACGTACTGTTCTTGCCGAGGGATTCGAGCACCATGTTATAGGGTTTGGTCAGCGTCATGCGGAACGTCGTGGTGTCGACGGCCTCGAACTTGTCGACGAACCCGAAGAGCTTCTGGCCAACGGCATCGCGCACAGCCCACCGCTTTAGAGACGGAAGCACGTCCTTTGTCGTGACGGGTTGGCCGTCATGGAATTTCAGCCCCTCGCGCAAGGTGAAGGTATAGATGAGCTTGTCCGGGCTGACGTCGTACTTGCCGACCATTTGAGGTTGCGGCTGTAGGTTGCGATCGTTGCCGAACAGCGTGTCGTAAACGAGCATGCCGTGAATGCCGGCGATCGTGGCCGTGGTCCAGTGAGGGTCGAGCACGCGGACGTCGGCGTGCAGAACGGCGCGCAGTACCTTCTCCTGGCCGAGTGCACCGGTTGCTGGCAGCAGGGGTGTTGCTAGCGCCGCGATACCAACGAGGCGGCTTACCCACCTAGTAGATTTTGCCAATTGCAACATCGCCTTCTCCACACGTTCGCTTCTGACGCCCCGACTATGAAGCATAGTGCGCAGAAGGCAACAGGGGCCGAACATTCGATAAAAAAACGGCTGTTGGCGCATATCCGCTCCCCCACCTCGTAACTCGCGGCACGCGTGACCACGGGCATGGGCTTTTGGCCTTCGAGATCGCAAATGCGCGAATGGCCTGCCGCCGCCACCCGTGTTCGCCCAAAAACGGCCACCCGGAGACGCGATTGAACGGCGTGCGGGGTTCGGCACTGAAGTCCTCACCAGCAAGCCGACATCCCTCGAAGGTCGAACGACGGAGCGTGGCGCTATGAAGGCCTATGTCTGCCGCCGGTATGGCGGACCGGAAGTCATCGAACTCGTGGATGTGGCAACACCCACGCCGAAGGCCAATGAAGTTCTCATCAAAATTTACG
>JANOKV010000103.1:0-3612 GCA_031419415.1 Hyphomicrobiales bacterium
TTTCGCGGGGGCGGGTTACGGTGCTTGCCGGCGATCGGGGCATGCGGCGGGGTAATCGGCATGAGTGATTGGAGCAAGGTGGTGCGGCCCATTCCCGTTCCCAATGTTTGGACGAAACCGTTTTGGGATGCGGCCAAGCGCGGTGTTCTCGAGCTGCAACGCTGCCAGAGCTGCCGCAGCTTTCAGCACCCGCCCTATGCGACCTGCGTCAAATGCATGTCGATCGACCTGCAGTTCGAGCCCGTGCGCGGCGGCGGCTCGATCTACGCCTACACCATCATGTATCACACCGGCGACAAGCGATTTGCGCCCGTCGTGCCCTACGCGAGTATCATCGTCGAGCTCGACGCGGCGCCGGGTGCGCTGCTGCCTGGCAATCTGCTGGGCGCACCCTATACCGAGGCCAAAGTCGGCCGGCGCGTGGAGGTGATCTTCGAACCGCTCAACGACGACTTCACGCTGCCGCAGTTTCGGCTGGCAGCCGCCACGCCTGCCGAGTGAGGAAAACAGCGCCGATGTGGGACAACCGATGCAAGATTGCAGTCAGCGGCGTGGGCTATTCGAAGGTCTCGCGATCGGCTGACATCCCCCTGGCGGCGCACGCGCTGGAGGCCGTGCGTGGCGCGGTGGCGGATTCCGGGTTGGAGATGGCCGACATCGACGGGCTGTCGACCTATCCCGAGCTGCCAGCGACAGGCCACGCCGAGGTGGATGGCATCTCCGTCGTGTCCGTCAACTGCATGATGGCGATGCTGAAGCTGCCCAACCTCACCTGGCACATGCAGGCCGGCAGCAACAACATCGGCGGCGCATTCCAGACGGCGGCGAATGCGCTGCTCGCGGGCCTATGCAAATACGCCGTGGTTTGGCGCGCCATGCACAATCCGCAAGGGACCTATCAGAATTTACCCGGCGCGCAGGCGGCCGGCCCGTTGCAATTCACCGCGCCCTATGGTTTCGGCGGCCCAGGCCAGCATATGGCGGTCGCTTACACGCGGTATCTGGAGCGGCACAATCAGAGCCGCGACAAGATGGTGACGCTGGCGCTGACACAGCGCAAACATACGCAGCACAATCCGCACGCCTTCTTTTACGGCACGCCGCTGACGCGGGAGGATTATTTCAACTCGCGCATGGTCGCGCATCCCTTCTGCCTGTTCGACTGCGATATCCCCGTGCAGGGCGCCGTTGCCGTCGTGTTGACGACGGCGGAGCGCGCACGCGACCTGAAGCCGCGACCCGCCTACCTCGCCAGCTATGGCCAACGCCTCCACTTCGAGGTGGCGGGGCGTATCGGCAGCCTCGCCAACTACATGGAGGGCGGGGCCAGTTCTGCGAAACTCACTTGGGAGCGTTCGGGGTTCACACCCGAGGATGTCGATGTCGCGCAGATCTATGACGGGTTCTCGGCCTCCGTCATCTATGGCTTGGAGTCCTACGGCTTCTGCGAGGAAGGCGACGCGCTCGATTTCATCCAGGACGGCCGCATCGAACTCGACGGCGCGTTGCCGATGAACACGTTCGGTGGCAGCTTGGGGACGGGACGCATTCACGGCCTCTGGCACATTATCGAGGGCGCGTTGCAAGCGTCTGGCCGTGCGGGTTCACGCCAAGTCAAAGACGCCAACGTGTCGTTCGTCGGTGCGAGCGCCCCGATCGTCACCGGCACCACTTTCATTTTCGTGCGTGACCCCTACTGACGGGCCCGCTGACACAACGGATATCCGACCATGAGCGACAACCTCTTCTCCGGCTTGAAAGTAATCGACTGCGCGAGTTGGATCGCGGGACCGGCGGCCACGATGATCCTCGCCGACTTCGGCGCCGACGTGATCAAGATCGAGCCGCCGGGCGCGGGTGATCCTTGGCGCGCGTCGACGCCGATCCCCGGCAAGACGACCGACTATTACTGGCAGTTGACCTCGCGCAACAAACGCAGCGTCGCGATCGATCTCAAACACGCCGACGGTTTAGCCGTGCTTTATAAGCTCGTCGCGTCGGCTGATGTTTTCGTGACGAATTTTCCGCTTCCGGTTCGCGAGCGTCTAAAAATTTCCGATGCCGATCTGATGGCGCTCAACCCGCGGCTGATCTACGCCTCGTTCACGGCCTACGGCGAGCTGGGCGAGGAAGCGGGCCGGACCGGGTTCGATGCGACTGCTTATTGGGCGCGCACCGGATTGATGGACATGGTGCGCGCGTCCGGCGACACGGAACCGGCGCGCTCCGCGCCTGGCATGGGCGATCATCCCAGTGGCACGGGGCTTTATGCTGCCATCGTGACGGCGCTCTATCGGCGCGAGAAAACCGGCAAGGGTGGCATCGCGCAATCCTCACTCGTGCAGAACGGCTTGTGGGCCAACGCCTGCTTCGTCCAGAGCCGCCTGTTCGGCGAGGACATCGCGCACCGCGCGCCGCGCGCGCAGGCGCCGAATGCGCTGGCCAATCACTATCGCTGCCGCGACGGGCGCTGGTTCATCATGGCGCTGCACAACGAGCAGCGGCAGTTGCGCGGTTTCCTGCAAGCGATCGGCCGCACCGATCTGGCCGAGGACTCGCGGTTTGCAACGAGCGATGCGCGCAAGAAGAACTCATTGGCGCTGGTCGAGATCCTGGACGGCGTTTTTGCCGGTCACGACTATGTCCATTGGCGCGATACCCTGAACGCGGCCGGCGTGACATTCGGCGGCGTGCATACGGTCAACGAAGCCTCGTCCGATGAACAGTTCCAGCTCATTGGCGCCCTCATTCCCTATGCAGATGGGAAGGGATTGACCGTGGCGAGCCCCTTCCATCTCGACGGCGAAACGAAAGTCGCCCCCGCACGAGCGCCGTCCGTCGGGCAGCACACGGACGTGGTTTTGCAAGAAGCGGGCTATTCGACCGACGACGTTGCGCGGCTGCGGGGCTTGGGTGTGTTTGGGTGAGATAACGACTGGTTTCCCTGCCAATGCGACACTGCCGCGCTACTCCGCGCCGGGAGCTTTCTCGGTGGTTGCCGCGCACGACCATAACGCTCACCCCAACCGCACCTTGCGTATCTCAGCCTCGCCGCGCTCGAGGTCGAGGATGGCGTAGGAGCCTTCGCGGGTGCCGTCGCGGGGTTGGGAGCAGGAGCCGGGGTTGATCACGGTGACATTGCCCGCTTTCTCGACCATGGGGCGATGTGTGTGGCCGAGGATGACGAAGTCGAAGGGTAGGGACCCGATGCGCGGCAATTGTGGGCTGCCTGGATTGATATAGCCGGAGAAGGGCGACCACGGCGTCGCGTGAATCATGAGCACTTTCGCTCCGGCGCTCTCGAACTCGAGGGACGTCGGCGCGGTGGCCAGCATGTCGAGCAGTTCAGGCGGGTATTCGGCGCGGCACTTGGCGAGATAGCCGGGGTTCTGGCCGCCGAACAGGACGTGCTCGTGGTTGCCTTGGATGCATTGGGCGTCGGCGAGGCGCAGCAAATCCACCGTCTCAGGGCAGAATTGGAATTCGCTGACGGCATCGCCCGCGCACAGCACGCGATCGACGGAGGGCAGATCATCGAACACGCGCTTCAGGGCGCGGGCGTCGGCGTGAATATCCGAGACGAGGGCAATCTTCAAAACACACCGTCCGCCG
>JANOKV010000104.1:0-8648 GCA_031419415.1 Hyphomicrobiales bacterium
TGCTGATGCCGCTCTACCTGTGCCGCAACTGGGACGGTGAAATCATCCCGCGCGAAGGCCAGCGCATCAAATGGGTGCGCGCCAGCCGCTTGAAAGAATACGCGATGCCGCCGGCCGATCTGCCGCTGATTCCGATGCTGCGGGATTTGTTGGGGTAGGGCGTGCTGAGCGGGGCGAAGTGCCGCGCGCGCAGGTGCACATTGTCCGGCATGGTGCCTCGTTGGTGGCCGCTCGGGCGGCTCATTCAATCAGGCAGATCCATGACGCAGAGTGTGCCCAGCGAGAAGCCAGCCGGCTGGCATATTTGGGCGGCGGTCCGCTGGATGATGGTGGCGTTGGTCGCCTTCACCTCGATCGCTGTCGTGGGGCGCAATGCGGCCAAGACGTTGGCCACCAACGAAATCGTTTTCTATCGGTGCTGGCTCAGTCTCGCGGTCTTGTTGGTGATCATCGTTGCGTCGGGGCGGGGCTTTGGACAGTTCCGAACAACGCAATTGCCCCTGCATGCCGCGCGTAGCACGATCCATTTGGGGGCCACGTATTCGTGGCTCTACGCCTTGCCCCTCATTCCGTTGGCCGAACTGATCGCTATCGAATTCACCGCCCCGCTATGGACTGGCCTGTTGGCCGTCCTGCTGCTCGGAGAACGGTTGACGGCCACGCGCGTCCTGGCCGCGATCATCGGGTTCGGGGGTGTTCTGGTCGTCGTGCGACCGGTGGGGTTGGTCATTGGAGAGGGGACGATCTTTGCATTCATTGCGGCGCTGTGCTTCGGCTGCCATTACGCCATGACCAAAAAACTGACCCGGCTCGACGCGCCGCTGACGCTGCTTTTCCTCACGACCCTCATGCAAGCCGTGCTGGCGTCCGCATTCGCGTTGGGAGGGCTCACGGTGCCGAGCCTGGAGGCCGCAGGGTGGGTCCTGCTGATGACGCTCTTTGGATTGGCGGCTCATTTTGCTCTGTCGCGGGCCTTCTCGCTCGCCGATGCCATCGTCGTGGCGCCGATGGATTTTTTGCGCCTGCCGGCAAGCGCGCTCGTGGGCGTCTGGCTCTATGCCGAGACACTGCATCCGCTGGTGCTCGTCGGGGCGGGGTTGGTGGTGTTGGCCAATGCGCTCAACATTTGGGGGGAGCGCCGGCCCGGGACGCGGGCGGGCCTTCGATCCGGCAAGCCCTGAGCGTCAGCGCTGCGCTCAACGTCCCGCAATCGCCGAGCCACCGCGTGCCTAAACGACGCGCTTTCTGTCATCGCAAGAACCGGTAGGATCGATGGCAAGGGGAGGGCCGTGCCAGCCGCGAGGCGGTATTTTATCATTAAAAACATAGCCTTGGTTCTTGGGCGTGGGCGATGCGACGTCCGCCAATTCGAATATTTTCTGTGACGCTGGCGACAGTTCATCGGTGGCAAGCGCGGTATGGGAACGTACTCGACGGTTTGCGATCGTCCGTCGTCATGCGAATGTACGGCTGATGCTTCTTGCGCAGATCTCGGACACGCACCTCGTCGCTGCCGGTCCCCGCCGGGCGGCGCGCCTTGCTGCGCTCGAGATGGCCTTGACTTACATCGCAGGCCTGTCGCCGCGTCCCGAAGTGATTGTTCATACCGGTGATTTGACCCACAACGCCAAGCCCGAACAATACGCGTTGGCCCGCACGCTCCTGGCAGGAATCGGGCTGCCGTTGGTGGCGGTGCCGGGAAACCGGGATTCGCGGCAGCTGTTTCTCGAATCGGTCCCGTTGCCCGTCGCGCGGGACCCCGATCATGCGTTCGTTCAATACGCCCTGGACCTCGGAGCGCTCCGGATTTTAGCCCTCGATACCCTCGAGGAAGGGCGCGGACTAGGTGGGTATTGCGAAGCACGGTTCGCGCATCTATCGCGCATGCTGGCCGAAGGGGACGGCAAGCCGACCGTCGTGGCGATGCATCACCCATCCGTCGCGCTGCAATCCGTCCCCGGTGGCGTGCAATTCAAAAGCGCGGAGATTGCCCATCGCTTGACGATTGAACTGGCGCGCGATCCCAGTGTGGTGGCGGTATTGGCGGGGCATGTTCATCGTCGCTTGACGGCCCAGATCGGGCGCGCATCGCTGGAAACCATGCCGAGCCTTGCCGTCGACTTACGCAAGGGCGTCTATCCTCGCGACCAGGACGATCGGCCGATCCTGCTTCTGCACGAAATTACGGCATCGCGCGTGACGACGCGGACAGTGGTTCTGGATCCGGTCCACTAGATAATGAACGATGTGAACATATTGGCTCGCTTGTTCGGTTAACACATTTCTGCGATAGTTAAGGCTAAATTGGAACGCGTGCGACAGCGCACGGCAAGAGATGCGAGGCTCGCGATGGGTAGCTTGAGCGTATGGCACTGGTTGATCTTCTTGGCCATCGTGCTGTTGTTCTTCGGGGGCAGTGGCAAAATTTCCGGAATAATGGGAGATTTCGCTAAAGGAATCAAAAGCTTCAAGAAGGGGATGGCGGAGGACGAAGACGTCGCCGCCAAGCAACCGGATGGGACGGCGGTGCAGCCTCCGAAATCGATCGAAGCTCAATCCACGACCAAGCCGGGTGAAGTGCCCAAATCGCCTCAACCAATGCCTGGGACACAGGGCAGCAAAGTCGGCTGAACCGTTGGCGGGCAGAGTTATGAATTGACGAAGGCCCAACACTCCAGTCGGGAGTGATGGGTTGTCGTGCTCGTCGCGATCGGCGCAGACGAACGGCACATGGGCGCGGTTGCCCGAAGGACCAGGACGATCTCGAACAATGTTCGACATCAGCTACTCGAAAATCATCATTCTGGCGTCCATTGCCCTGATTGTCGTCGGGCCGAAGGATTTGCCACGGCTGCTGCGCACCGTCGGCAAGTACCTGGGCATCATCAAGCGGCAGGCGGCCGAGTTCCGCACCCAGTTCGACGACGCCATTCGCGAAAGCGAATTGTCCGATCTGAAGAAAGAGATCGAGACGCTGGGGCAGGAGGCGCACTCCACGCTCACGGAAGCCGAACGCTCGGTTCAGAGCGAGATCCATGGCATCGAGAGTGAACTCGATCGGGTCGGCAAGGAATACGACCGACCTGGGGACCAATCGACGACACCCGTGCTCAGCTCCGACACGGACGCAGCGATCGCCGTGTCGGCCGCCGAGGTCGAGGCGGGCGCCACCATGGGACCGTTCAACGGCACGGCGAGCGATCACGGTACGGACGCGCCGCGCCCGCCGGCCATCGCCCATGCTCCGGTGGTGCAACCGGCCCCTGCACTCGAGACGGCGGGTGGCGTGCCTGCCCCCCGGACGGGAGCCTGATCGCCATGGCGGATGTGACCACGGGCCGGCCGGGTGAAGAGGATATCGAAGCCTCCAAGGCCCCGCTGATGGATCACTTGGTCGAGCTTCGGCAGCGGCTGATCTACGCGATCGTCAGCGTCTTTGCGGGGTTCATCGTCTGCTTCTACTTCGCCAATAATCTCTACACGCTGCTGGTGCAGCCCTATCTCTGGGCGACGGGATGGGCGCTCGGCAAAACCGAAGTGACGATGATCTTCACGCATCCAGCGGAGTTCTTCTTCACGCAGTTGAAGCTCGCCCTGTTCGGCGCCACCTGCCTCGCCTTCCCCAACCTCGCCATCCAGCTGTGGAAGTTCGTGGCGCCCGGCCTCTATAAGGACGAGAAGAAGGCGTTCTTTCCCTATCTGATCGCGACGCCGCTGCTGTTCATCCTCGCCACGTTGATCGTCTACTTCGTGGTGACCCCCTTGATGATGTACTTCTTCATCAAGATGCAGGTGTCGTCGGCCGAGCTGAAGATCGAGCTGTTGCCGAGGGTCGCCGATTACCTTTCCCTGATTATGACGCTGATCCTGGGGTTCGGGATTTGCTTCCAGCTTCCCGTGGCCTTGGCATTGCTGGCGCGGGCGGGCTTTCTAGACGGCAACCAGTTGCGCCAGTTCCGGCGCTACGCGATCGTGGCCATTGCGGCGGCTGCCGCCGTGCTGTCGCCGCCCGATCCTTTTTCCATGATCGCTATGATGCTGCCGACAGTTTTGCTCTACGAGGGCTCGATCCTCGTCGTCGACCGGATCGCCGCCCAAGTCCGCGCCAAGAACGAGGCGGCAGCGGCGGGGGAGTGAGTGGGGGTGGCGTGTGCGACGGTCAGCCCGCTTCTTGCAGAATTGAAATCTTGGATACGTCAACCGTGCGTTCAGCGTGCCACAGATCGTAGGCGATTTGCATGTTGAGCCACGCTAGCGCCGATCGACCGAACGCAGCCTGAAGCCTGAGCGCCATCGCCGGAGTCACGGGCTGACGCTCAGCCAGAATATCATAGAGTGTCTGCCTGGAAATTCCGAGGGACTTGGCCAAGCTCGTCTTGCTGACGGAGAGCGCTGGCACGATAATTTCTCGGAGCAGTGCACCTGGGTGGGTGGGACAGCGATGTGGATAGCGCTTGGGGTAATCGGTCATGGTTCAGTCCTTACGAATCCACTCACCTTGATGCCTGATGTCAGTGGTAATCTTCAAAATCCACATGAATGGCGTCTTGTTCATCCCATCCGAAAGTCAGACGCCAGTTCCTGGTAACGGTTACGGAGAAGCGCCCTTTTTGATCGCCCACAAGTCTGTGGAATCCTGATCCGGGTGTGTTCATGTCTTCCGCCGTTGTGGCAGTATCGAGGGCACCCAGAAGGATCTCGACGCGCTGCAGTCGATCTGGTGGCAGCCGCGATGCATCTCCGTTCTCCCAGAAGCGCTTCAACGCCCGGCTCCGAAACGAACGAATTGCCATGGCGTTCGGCCCCGGAGCAGTGTTCCAGATCAGTCGTTGTAGGGCACCGCCTTACATTTTTCAAGCTCAACCAACATTTCGCAATTCTGGACCTGCCTCGGTCGCGAGGGTATACGATCCTCGATCAATTCAGACTTCTATGAGGCACCCCCCGTGTTCGATATCAAGGCCATTCGCGACAATCCGACGGCGTTCGATGCGGGCCTGAAGCGGCGGGGGCTCGAGCCGATGTCGGCGGCGATCCTCGACCTCGACGAGACGCGGCGCGCGCATGTGACGAAGTTGCAGGAAGCGCAGGCCCGGCGCAACGCGGCGTCCAAGGAGATCGGCGCGGCCAAGAAGGCCAAGGATGAGGCGACGGCTGCCACCCTCATGGCCGAGGTCAATGCGCTGAAGGATCAGTTGGCGAATGGTGAGGCGGAGGAAAAGCGGCTCGACAAGGCGATCGAGGACGCGCTGGCCGTTATCCCGAACCTGCCACGCGATGATGTGCCGGACGGTGCGGACGAGACGGGCAACGTCGAGGTGCGCCGCTGGGGCGAGCCGGGGAAGTTCGCGTTCAAACCCAAGCAGCATTTCGAGATCGGCGAAGCGCTCGGCCTAATGGACTTCGAGTCCGCTGCCAAGGTGTCGGGCGCCCGGTTCGTGTTTCTCAAGGGGCAACTGGCGCGGCTCGAGCGCGCGCTGGGCGCGTTCATGCTGGATGTGCATACGGCCGCCGAGGCGGATGGGATCGGGGGATATACGGAGGTCAATCCGCCGTTATTGGTGCGTAATCATGCGGCCTACGGCACGGGAAACTTACCGAAGTTCGAGGGGGATTTGTTTTGGGCTGGACCAACTCAGTTGGTCTCTTCAATTCAACAATACACCTTGGCAGCTGGTGAGCTGATCGGTGAAGGAAATGACGAGCGGAATGCAGTGGTGGATCACGTGAACGCGCAGCTCTCAGACACGGGTCACTACCTCATCCCCACCGCCGAAGTGTCCCTCACCAATCTCGTCCGCGAAACGATCCACATGGAGCATGAGCTCCCCAAGCGCTTCACTGCATGCACCCCGTGCTTTCGCTCCGAAGCGGGCGCAGCCGGCCGCGATACGCGCGGCATGATCCGGCAGCATCAGTTCACGAAGGTCGAACTGGTGTCGGTCACCACGCCCGAAAATTCCCTCGCCGAGCACGAGCGCATGACGCGCTGCGCCGAGACGATCCTGCAACGGTTGGGGTTGCCCTATCGCACGATGCTGCTGTGTACGGGCGACATGGGATTTGCTTCGCAGAAAACCTACGACATCGAGGTCTGGTTGCCCGGCCAGGACGCCTATCGCGAGATCTCCTCGTGCTCCGTGTGCGGGGATTTCCAGGCGCGCCGCATGGACGCGCGCTATCGGCCGAAAATGGGAGATGATGGCAAGGTCAAGCCGCTGGAGTTCGTCCACACGCTCAACGGTTCGGGTCTCGCAGTCGGCCGCACGCTCGTCGCCATCCTCGAGAACTATCAGCAAGCCGATGGCTCGGTGATTATTCCCGACGTGCTGCGCCCCTACATGGGGGGCCGCGAGCGGATCGCGAAGGCGTAACGACATGACCTCTGTCATCCCGGCATTTATTGCCGGGATGCAGCTCACGACTGGCGCTGGAGCACGCGGATGGCTGGATCCCGGTGACGAGCACCGGGATGACACCAACCCCCCTTGTCATCCCGGCATTTATTGCCGGGATCCAGGGTTCCTCCGAGCTGCGAACCTGCGGCGCGCTGGATCCCGCGGACGAGCCGTGGGATGACAAAAATTGGAATGCATGCGTGGGTATCGGCCGAAAAGCGCCGCCAATGCCTATAGTTCACCCTTCCAGATTGGCGGGCTCTTTCGACTCGGCCAACGCCCGGTTCAATTCCGCGCCCAGGATGATGATGAAGCCGGTGTAGTAGAAGAAGATCAGCGCCGATAAGAGCTGCGTCAGTCCCGCATAGAACCGAGTGTAATCGCTCACCGCCAGCCACCAGGAATAGAGCGTGGCGGCCAGCAGCCACATCGCCATGCTTGCGAGAACGCCCGGCCAAACTTCGCGCAGCGTACGATGCCCCGCGACGAGCCACAAATGGTAGGCCAGCAACTGGATCGCCGTGACGCTGAGGACGATGGTGAAGCGGGTCGGCGAGGAAAACAAACCGTGGTCGATCAGCCATCGTACCGCGTGGAAGTCACTGCTGGCGGCGATGGCGGGACCCACCACCACGCCCCAGGCGACGACGAGAATGGCGATCGCCGTGATCAGCACGAAAAACGAACTCTGCAGGATGCAGAAGAGAAACGAGCGCGTCTCGCGCACCCGATAGGCGACGTTGAGCGCCGAGCGCAGGCTCTCGATGGCGCTGGTGGCGAAGAACAGCGCGACGGCGGCGCCCAGGGTCAGCAGGCCGTACTGGCTGCGGCCCATGACGCGCTCGACTTCGGGGGCGAGCGCCTGGGCGACGGGCTCGGGCGC
Source organism: Hyphomicrobiales bacterium (assembly GCA_031419415.1). Classification (GTDB taxonomy): domain Bacteria; phylum Pseudomonadota; class Alphaproteobacteria; order Rhizobiales; family Hyphomicrobiaceae. The sequence goes on from JANOKV010000104.1 coordinate 7,282, forward strand.
CAGCTCGAAGAGTTGTTGGATGGCATAGGTCGCCAGATCACGACCGCCAATGGTGCCGGCGAGCGCACCCAGAAAGATGCAGAAGGGAAACAGCGATAGCAGAAACGAGAACGCAATGGCGCCGGCCATCGAGAACCCGCTGTCCTCGAAGAGGCGCCAGAGCGCGCGCCGCCATATGCCTAGGCGTTTTTGCATTGTTGCTCCTGATGACTTCTACGTTTCCGCGCAAGGGGTTTCGCTCACTGATCTATCTCAACGTCATGCCCGCGGAGGCGGGCACCCAAGACACCTCTCGCGTTATGCTGCACGGATCATGGGTCCCGCCTTCGCGGGGATGACGTGCAGGGGGAGTGTAGAATTGAATCGGAGACGTTGGGGTAATCAGGTGCTTTCTCGGCTCCGAAGTCATGTGCGCCCTGGTTTCACTGCCACCGGCGCGTTAGTCTCGTACAGGCAATTGCGGGCAAGACGTGCATTGCGATGATGCCGATGCCGATGATGGGGACAAACCAATAGCCATAGATTTCCGGTGGGCCAAATCCCCTGTCGGGCATGCCTACTCGTAGGAACGTTCCTCCCAGGCTGGCAATCCCGGCAACGGCACCGATAAGCATTGGCACCTCGCCCCACCGCGCAGCATAGCAAGCGACCAACAGTCCTGCTATTGCGGCTGCAATCGCACCGTTCCAGTGGGCAAAGAAATACCCTTGTAGGAAGATAAGTGGCATCGCCATGAGTGAGATGGCGAAGCCTGGCGTAGATCCTGTCGAGGACGTTGCACCGTAGAACAGCCCACCACCAATGGCGAGAACCACCAATCCGATTAGCGGGCCGGCGGCAACAAAACTGAGCACAATGAGAGCGAGCTTGCTCAACCGGGCCAAGTCATTGTATTTCCTCCCTCGACTGGCAGGGCCTGATTCCTCCAGGGCGATTCAGTTCTCGACGCCCACGATCATAGTCCTGGTTCCCCGGACGGAACATGGACCCGCAGGGACCACGTGTAGATCTGGGGTTTTTCCCGGTGGTTGTCGAACACCACGTTGATGCTGGCGCGCATTGCACAGCGGCAGCGTCGTTGCAGCACACCGGCGCCGGGAAGGATCCCGGATCGCCGCGCCACGGGCGCGACGTCCGGGAAACCGATGAATTGAATGACTCTGCAGCCCTCACCTCACGGATGGTTGAACACGCGGACCGGCACCAGTTCACCTTTGTCCATTTCGCACAGCGCGATCAATGTCCCTTTGCAGATGGCGAACGCCTCGCCGGTCATGACGGGGGCGTCGCGGCCGCGCATCAGAACGGCCTGGCCGCGCGCGAGACGGGCGGCATCCGGTTGGCTCACCGATACCTCGAGCAGGTCG
>JANOKV010000105.1:0-4689 GCA_031419415.1 Hyphomicrobiales bacterium
GCGGAACTCCTCCCACGGCACCGTCGTCTTGATCGTCTCCAGCGGATCGCCCTTGGCCGAGATCGCCTCGAGCCGCCGATCAACGTCGAAAAAGCCCGCCTGCCGCATGTCTGCCCACTCCTCCCGGCGCGCCGGCCGGCAAGCATCACAGATTCAGATTCGCAGGGGTCAGGCGAGCGGTATTATTCGAGGCGGCCTACAGGTTGGCAGCATATCGGCAAGGTTCGTACCCATGGCTCTGCTGTTGGGCGTGCACGTCAGTTGGGATGATTGGTCGAGGACTAAGGTGATTGAGGACCACCACTTACGCTCACGTTTGGCTGTCTCGAGAAGTGCGCTTGGGCCAGCGGTCGCTGACGGACCGCAACGCGCCAGCGACGCCTTCCGGCCAGCAAACGGCGACGAGCATCATCAATAGACCGAACACAATCAATTCGGCCTCCGCAGAGATCTTGATGATTTCTGGCATCACGTACAAGAAAAAGGTGCCGACCAGCGGCCCCCACACGCTCGTCTTGCCGCCGACGATGACGTAGACGAACAGCATCATCGACAGGTGGAAGCCGAGGTCTGACGGCTGATAGACGCCAAAGCGGTGGGCGTGCAGCGCCCCCGATAGCGCCGCCATCGCCGAGCCGAGACCGAACACGGTGATGCGCAGCAGCTTGACGTGGACGCCGAACACCTCGGCCAGCACCTCGTCATCGCCGGTGGCGCGAATGGCGAGGCCGACCGTTGAGCGATCGACCCACCAGGCGATGGTGAAGGTGGCGAGCAAGGCTGCGATGATCGGCAACGGGTGCGTCAGGAACGGGATGCCGGTCAGCCCGAGCGCGCCGCCCAAAACCTCGATGCGGCCGACGCCCGAGACGGCCGCCACCGAGAGCGTGAGCGTGGTCACGGCGAAGAACCAGTGATGAAGCCGCAATGTGATCAGCGAGAACAGCGCACCGAATACGAAGCCGGCGAGGACAGCGATCGGAATCGACAGCAGCGGCGACATCCCGAGCCGCACGCCGAGGGCGCCCGAGACATAGCCACCGACGCCGACGAAGACGGCCATGCCGACGTTCATCTGACCCGAGCGGATCTGCAGGAAGAGGCCGATCGCGGCGATGGCGGTAACGGCGGCCGACAGCAGGATCGTGGTCCAGAAATCCATGGGGCATCCGCTACCTGGCACCCGGCGTGGCGACGAGCCCGCCCGGCCTTACAGCCAGCACGAGCAGCAGCACGACGAACACCGTGAAGTCCTTCACCTGCGAGCCGAGCCATGTCACGGCCAGCGCCTCGACGAGACCGATCAGCACCGCTCCGATGACAGCTCCCCTGAGGCTACCGACGCCGCCGATGATCATGGCCACGAGCCCCTTGATGGCATAGGGAATGCCCATGAGCGGCGCGACGAAACCGTAGCTCAAGCCGACCAGCGCGCCGGCGACCCCGGCGATCGCCGCCGTGAGCGCCACGGTGATGACAATGACGCGGTTGGTGTCGATGCCCATGATGCGGGCGGCGACGGGGTTCTGCGCCACGGCGCGGATCTGACGGCCGAAGCTCGTCGCATTGACCAGAACCTCGAGCAGCACGAGTAGCACGAGTGCAACGCCGGCACTGATCAGCAGGCCCTGCGAGACGAGATAGCCGCCGACGTCGATGAACGCCGGCAGTGCCCAGGGGAAAAAGATTACCTTGTTGCCGAACAGGAGCGCCGCCCCGTTCTGCAGGATCATGCCGGCGCCGATGGTGGCGATCAGCGGCATCTCGATCGCCGCCTCACCCTTGAATCGTCGTCCCGGCCGCATGGCGAGGCGCTCGACGATGAGGGAAAGAGCCAGTGTGGCCGCAACCGCTATCAGCACCGCTGGCAGCGGGGAGAAGCCCGCTGTTACGGCCCAGACGATGGCGAGCGCCATGGCCATGGCGAGGTCGGCATGCGCCATGTTGAGCACGCCCATGATGCCGAAGATCATGGTGAAGCCGACGGCGAAGAGGGCGTAGAGGCTGCTCGCCAGGAGGCCGTTCAATAGCTGCTGCGTCAACATCAATATCTCCCGAGGTAGGCAGCCTGAATGGCGGGATCGTCCATCAGGTCGGCGCTCAGCGCCTCGCGCGTCACGGCACCGAGTTCGAGCACGTAGGCGCGACGGCACAGGCGCAGCGCCCGGTAGGCGTTCTGCTCGACGAGCAGCATCGACAGGCCTTGCCCGCGCAAGGTTTCGAGGGTGCCGTAGACAGCGTCCTGGATCACCGGCGCAAGGCCGAGCGAGGGCTCGTCGAGCAGCAGCAAGCGCGGACCGGCCATCAGCGTACGACCAATGGCGAGCATCTGCTGCTCCCCGCCCGAGAGCGTGCGTGTGATCTGTCGGCGGCGCTCGGCGAGGCGCGGAAACAGCTGCAGCACTTCGTCGAGCCGCGCCGCATAGTCGGCCTTGTCGAGCAGTCGACCGCCGATTTCGAGCTCCTCCTCGACGGAGAGACCGCGAAACAATTCACGGCCCTCGGGTACGTAGCCGATGCCCATGCGTGAGAGAAGATGTGTCGGCGTACCGGCGACCGGCTGGCCGTCGAACTCGATCGTTGCAGCCTTCGCCTCGACCAGCCCCATGATGCCCTTGAGCATGCTGGTCTTGCCGGCACCATTGCTGCCAATCACGGCGACCGCCTCGCCCTTGTCGACGGTGAGACTGACACCGCGCACCGCGGGCGTGCCGGCATATACGACATCGAGCCGATCGACGCGGAGCGCGGGTGGTGGCGCGGCGATGTCCCTCATGCCGCGCTGACCCCGAGATAGGCGCGGATGACCTCGGGATGGCGGCGCACCTCGTCGATCGAGCCGGTCATGACGTGCCGACCGAAGTTGAGGACCACCACCAGTGCCGACACCCGGCCGACGAGATCCATGTGGTGCTCGACCAGCACGACGGCGATCCCTTCCGCTGCGATGCCGCTGATCAGCTCGGCGAGCTCGTTCTGCTCGGAGAGCGTCGAGCCGGCCGCTGGCTCGTCGAGAAAAAGGAGGCGCGGCGCCGTCGCCAGCGCCCGGGCGATCTCGAGGCGGCGGCGCTCGCCGTAGGCGAGCTCGCCGGGGCGTTGGCGGGCCTTGGCTGCGAGACCGACGCGGTCGAGCAGGCTGTCTGGATCCGGCAAGGCCGCGCCACTTTGTGCGAGCGCCTTGCCGCGCCGGCTCGCCGCCAGATTTTGCCGGGCGAGCACCAGGTGCTGTCGCGCATCGAGGCTGTCGAACAGACGAATGTGCTGGAATGTCCGCGAAATGCCGAATTCGACGAGCTCCGAGACAGCAATGCGCGCGTAGGCCTTGCCGTCGATGACGATGCGGCCGGCATCGAACGGTGTGATGCCGGTCAGGCAGTCGAGCAGCGTGCTCTTGCCGGCGCCGTTTGGTCCGATCACGGCAGTGACCTCGCCGAAACGCGCCGCCAGCGAGACGTTGTCGACGGCCTGCAGGCCGCCGAAGCGCTTCGAAATGCTCTCGACCCCGATCAGCATCGCAACTCCGCCACCGCCCGCGCTACCCGCGGGCGACGCGTCGCCTGCCGCGCCACGCTGCGCATCACTTCGAGATACGCTCGAAGCCCTTTTCACCATATGCAAAGATGTGCGGGCGCTGTTCAAGATTGTCGCCGGAGCCGTTGTAGCGGAACTTGCCATTGGCTCCATCGTATCCCTCTGTCGCCGCCAGCGTCCTGCGGAACGCCTCGCGATCGGGCGAGCCGGCGCGCTTGATGGCGTCGACGACGAGGTGGATGGCGTCATAGCCAAGCGCCACGTAGGCGGGTGGCAACTCCTGCTTGTATTTGTCGGCGTAGAGCTTGACGAAATTCTGCACCACCGGTCGGGGGTCTTTGGCATCAAACGGGAAGAACGTCATGATGCCGTGCGCAGCCTTGCCCGGAAGCTGGAAGACCCGGTTGTCGTTGAGACCAGCGCCACCGAGGATCTGTGCCTTGAGGCCCAGCGCGCGCGCCTGGCTTATGATCAACGCCGCCTCGTTTGTAGTCGCCGCGACATAGAGTAGATCGGGTTTGGACTGCGCGATGCGTGTGAGCTGGAGCGAGAAATTCTGCTCGCCAGTCGAGAAGCTCTCGACATCCTTGAGTTCGAGGCCTGCTGGACCAACGCCGACCTTCACCGACTCCATCTCGCCGACATTGTAATTGTTGACGGTATCGTAGATGACCGAGATGGTCTTGGCGCCTTTCTGGTCTTTCAAGAGCGCGAATACCGCCGGCAGTGCTTTATTGACGATCAGCTGCATGCGGAAGGTGTAGGGGCTGAACTTGTCCATCGGCGCGGCCGAACCGACCGAGAGCAGCGGCAGCTTCACCACCTCGGCTACGGGATCGAGGGCGACGAGCTCGATGGTCGAGATCGACATGAAGGCTGCGACCTCGGGCCTTGCCGCAAACTTCCTGTAGATGGCGACAGCCTTGGCGCGGTCGGCGCCCGTGTCCTCGTAGTCGACGCGCACCTTGCGGCCGAGAACGCCGCCCTTGGCGTTGATCTCAGCTACGCCGAGCTCGACGCCGATTTTGGCGTCCTCGCCGTAGGCGGCGACGGGTCCGCTCAGCACGAAGCCGCCGCCAATGACGATGTCGCCTTGCTGCGCTCGTGCAGCATCCGTCAAAGCGGCGGTCATCACCATCGCGAGACCAGCGACCAGCT
>JANOKV010000106.1:0-2728 GCA_031419415.1 Hyphomicrobiales bacterium
CTTCGGCGATGCCGTCGAGCCCCGCCGACAGCAGGTCGAGCGCTGCGGCGCGATAGGTCGGCGCAAGGTGCAAGAACATGTCGCGCGGCGAGCCGTTGGGCCAAATCGTTTTGCCGGTGGGGCTGCGCGCCAACCACCCAGTCAGCTGTGGCCAACGTTCGTTGACGTAGAGCGTTTGCGCTGCTGGTACGGCGACCTGGCCATGATCGGCGGTGAATAAGAACAGCGTGTCGGGGCTGCGCACGCCCTCGAGCAGCGTATCGAGCGCGGCCCAGAACGCCATCACTTCGGCCTCGTGGATCGCGCTACCGGGTCCGTGGATATGCGCGGCCGTATCGAGACCGGCCCAATAAAAGCTGATCAGCGCCTTTTGCGATCCTGAGGCCAACACCTCGCGCAATTGCACGAGTGATTCAGCGAGCGTGTGATGCCGCAGCACCTCCGCCCCCACCGAGGCGATGCGATTGTATTGAGACCCTGCGTAGCCGCCGTGCGCGAGTTGCACCGAGCGCACGCCTTTGGCGCTCAACCGTTGATGCAACGTCGTGTGGACGAGCATGAGGTCGGCGATGCCGTAGCCCAGCGTTTCGCAAGCAACCGCCTTGCGACCCAGCGTCTGGAACGCCAACGATTGAATCGTCTCGCCATACTTCGGCACGTACATGTTCCACTCGAACACACCGTGTTCCGCCGGCAGGCAACCCAGGTTGAGCGACGTGACCGACGCAGCCGTCGTCGAAGGAAACAGCGCCGAGATCGGCGTCAGGATGCCGTCGCCCCGCACCTTCCGCATGATGCGCGACCGATCGGCCCAGCGTTGCCAGAACTGCCACCCGAAACTATCGACGAAGAACAGCACGACCTTCTGCGGACGTGGATAGCTGCCGCCGAAGCAGTCGGCTGGCAACAGCGGTCCGGCCGCCTCGCCTGTCAGCAGGTGCTCGAGCGTGCGCGACAAGCGGCCGAAGGAATAGTCGTGCAGCGGCTCGATGAGCCCACCACCCAGTGGCGCAAAGCGGGACAGCGTGTGGTCATTGATCATGCATCGGCCTCGATCGACGAATCGCAGTGCAGCGTGCCCGCAGCGATGGTGCCGCGCACCTCACGCCAAAGCCACCTTTTTGCCGAGCACCCCCCGATCGACCGCAGGGCAATTCAATTCTCCCGTCATCCTGGCCGAGGAGTGGCCCCTATGCCGCGACGAGCGCCGGGACCCAACGTAAGGAGCGCCCGTAGGGCACGATCATGAGTGCTTCGCACACTTCTCGTGCTGGGTCCCGCACACTCTTGTTGCGCGCCGCCGGCACGACGCTCGGCCAGTGGCCTCACGTTTGCGGGATAACGGGTGGGAGAATTGAATTGCCCTGCGATCGACCGGCCCGTTCCGACTATTCCGAGCCTTGACAGGCCGGCCCGCGACGGTGGACATGGAAGTGAACCCTTCCCTACCCACGAGGCCCGACATGACCCGACGCCCTCCCGAGGAGTGCCTTGATCTCTCCCACGTGCGAGTCGAAATCGACCGCTGCGACAAAGCCCTGGTCGACATGATCGCCGAGCGCTTCGGCTACGTCGAGCGGGCCTGGCAGATCAAACTCGGCCTCAAGCAGGAGGCCAACGTGCCCTGGCGCAACCAGCAGGTCATCGATCGCGTCCGCGCGCAGGCAACCGAACGGGGCGTGCCGCCAGATTTGTGCGAGGCTCTTTGGCGACAGATGATAGGTTGGTTCATCCAATACGAAGAAGAAAAGCTGCGCAGTGAAATCGAGGCCGGCGGCACGCCCACACCCAACCCGAAATCCTGACGCGCGGCATGGTCCCCCCCGAGTTCAGAGACATTCTTCTTCTGGCGCTCCTCAATCCCGCCGTCGTCGCCGTTGGATTTTTGATGGGCCGCCGCGCGGACCAAGTGCAAAAACTGGTCGTCGCCGGCTTTCTGGCCGCCATCGCCGGAACGCTCTTCGTCGGGCTATTGATGGCGACAGGACTGAGCCGCTCCGGCCCGCGCCTGCTGATGGGCGTCTTCATCGTCGCCATGCTTTCCGGCGCCATCGCCGCCTGGCTCGGCTGGCGGGTGCGCAGGGGCAAGCGGTAGGTTTGGTCTCCCGGAGCGCTCTCCGCGTCGGCTCGAGCGCAGCGCGACCCGACTGTCCCGGCACAAAACGACGAGACGCCGGCGGGAGGGCTCCGCCGGCGTTCGCACTCACGTCGACAACGCGAACTCACACCACGAACGCGACGCTCACTTCTTGGCGTCGACCGGCTTCACGTCGGTCTTGGCGGGCTCGACTTTCTTGTCACCGACCGGCGCCGTCGACGGAGCGGTCGCCGTGGGGCTCTTGCCCGACGTTGCGGCGGGTGCGACCGGCTTGGTCGGCGCAGGCGCTGCGGCCGGCGTGGGTGTCGGCGCCGTCGCCTTGGGCGTCACGAGCGATGGGGCTGCAACGGGACCCGTCGTCGTGGGCGATGTCGCCGACTGCGCAGCCTTGGGCGTTTCACCCTTGGCGGCATCCGGTGTTGCCGAGGGCATCGCTGGCGTCGTCGTCGTCGATGAGGCCGAAGGCGCGCTGGGATTGGTCGCCGGAGCCGTCGTCTGGGCCACGGCAGGGATCACCAGGGCGAGCGTCAGAGCAGTTGCGGTGATGAGCGATTTCATCGGATGTCTCGTCCTTCATGTGCGAGGCCTCTCAGCGGGCCACGAGGACATAAAGCGCTTCGATTCCGGCGC
>JANOKV010000107.1:0-11324 GCA_031419415.1 Hyphomicrobiales bacterium
GGTCGGCTCTACCTCAACCAGAGCCTGGGGACCCAATCGTCTTGGCGTCAAGATCAGGCCAGCATGATCCAACGCGGCGACCAGAATTGGCCCCGCTTGCTGGCTGCGCGCTAGCGCCAACCGGTTCTCGGCGATCCGGGGAGGGCATCGAAGCGCGTGCGCTGGGGCGTGCACGCCTTTTTGTGCTTGCGGGCCAGCGCTCCAGCCGTTACCCGTTGGCTCGTTTCCACATGCAAACTCAGCGTCAACCGCCGGCGAAGTGAAGGGCCTCCCCATGCGCGTCTATTATGATCGAGATGCCGACGTCAATCTCATCAAGAGCAAGAAAGTCGTCATCATCGGCTACGGCAGTCAGGGTCACGCTCACGCGCAGAACATGCGCGATTCCGGCGTGAAGGACGTCGTCATCGCCCTGCGCAAAGGCTCGGCTGGCGTCTCAAAAGCCGAAACAGCCGGCTTTAGAGTGATGGAGGTCTCGGACGCCGCCAAGTGGGCCGACGTGATGATGATGTGCGCCCCCGACGAGGTGCAGCCCGACATCTACAGGGACCACCTGCACGCCAATATGAAGCAAGGCGCCGCCATCATGTTTGCGCATGGTCTGTGCGTCCACTTCAACCTGATCGAGCCCCGCGCCGATCTCGACGTCGGCATGGTGGCGCCCAAGGGTCCCGGCCATACCGTCCGCTCGGAGTATGCCCGCGGCGGCGGCGTGCCGTGCCTCATCGCGATCCACCAAGACAAGAGCGGCAACGCCCACGATGTCTTTTTGTCCTACGCCTCCGCGATCGGCGGTGGTCGGGCTGGCATCATCGAGACGACCTTCAAGGAAGAGTGCGAGACTGACCTCTTCGGCGAGCAGGTCGTGCTCTGCGGTGGCCTAGTCGAGCTGATCCGCGCTGGTTACGAGACGCTTTGTGACGCGGGTTATGCGCCAGAGATGGCCTATTTCGAGTGTCTGCACGAAGTGAAGCTCATCGTCGACCTCATCTACGAGGGCGGCATCGCCAACATGAACTACTCGATCTCGAACACGGCCGAGTTCGGCGAATATGTGTCCGGTCCCCGCATTATCACGGACGAGACCCGCGCCGAGATGAAACGCGTTCTGGCGGACATCCAGCAAGGTAAATTCGCCTCCGAATGGATGCGCGAGTGCAAGGCCGGCCAGCCCCGCTTCAAGGCGACGCGCCGTCTCAACGACGCCCACCCGATCGAAGACGTCGGAGCGAAGCTGCGGGCCATGATGCCCTGGATCAAAGCCGGCGCTCTCGTCGACAAGGCGAAGAACTGAGCGAGTTTCGGCCTGTCCCGACAATCCTGACTAACGACGGGGCAGGCCCTATCGGCAATGCCGTGCCGTGTAGACGATTGGATAGATCGTGGACGTCAAGAAGGCAGTGGAGGCTGCAAAAGCTCATGTTATGAATGTCCTTGGTGCGGAACTATCGGACGTCCCTACAACACAGGAAGTCTGGTTCGACTCCAAGAAGCGTGAGTGGTGCATCACTTTGGGCATTTTAAGAGGAACATCACCCGTCGCCGGCCTGAGATTGCCCGAATATAAGACTGTGCGTCTCAAGGAAACGGATGGCAGCCTCGTATCGATCCGAAGCCGCGAGTATTCGAGAGTTTAATGGTGAGAAGATTGGCCTTGGATACCAATCTTCTGATACTGCTCGCCGTTGGGCAGGTTTCACGGAAATTGATTTCTGCACATCGCCGACTACGGTCGTAAAATGAGTGTGACTACGAGTTATTGACCAAGACCATCTTGAGCTTCGAACGATTAATCGTAACTCCGAATTCGTCGACCGAAACTTCAAATTTGATCGTCGACGGAATGCGCGATCCGTATCATCGCGACCTAATAGCCGTGCTCGGGACGATCCTGGCGGATTCTGACGAACACTATGTGCCCAGTGCGTCTATTTGTCGGACCCCTGAATTCGGACGAATGGGGCTGACGGACGCAATTTGGCTGAAAGTGATCGACAGACACTCCGCTCTGCTGACTGATGATGGAGGCTTGTTTTCGGCGGCGCTTCAAATCGGCATCGAGGCCTACAATTTTTCGTATGTTCGTAGGCACGGAAAGCTGAATTGAGGGTGATGCACACTCGATCGATCGGATATTGAGCAGGCCATCTGGCAAATCCGAGAGAGGTATGGCCAGAAGCTGGTCGCACTGTCGTAAATTTCCACCACGCAATGAGATCACCATAGGCGGTCGAGCTGACCAAGCACTCATCCGGCACGCTCATTTGCTGATTTGAGCGAAATTCCGCTGCCCGACGTCCCTAATAAATGATTAACTCGACGAGAGCGTGCGAGAGGTCGATCTTGCAGGCACAATGATTGCACTGGTGTCGGCAGACAGGGCCAAATGCCTCTCTGCGCAGTCAAATAGGTGTCTTTGCGTGGGTAGGACCATCGTTTCCGCTCTGGCACATATCCGGGACGAAGGATGATTTGAAATGGCACAGAGCCGCAGACAACTCGACGTTGGGCCTGAGGAAATCATGGCCGAGGTCTATCGCCTGCTAGAGAACCGTGAATCCAAGTCGATGACGGCGGGAGAATTCAGGGACCTTGCTGTGCAAGCCATGCGCGACATGAGCATTGCAGCTTCCGACGGAGATGTCGAGTTGCAGTGGGATCCCGAGGCGCCCCAGCCGTTGCGACTGTTCATCAAGACACCCAATCGCAGTCTGCACTGAGCCGGCACTCCCCGCCCACTTTTTCGATGTCCGGGCGTACGGTTAGGCCTCCGTGCCTAACCCTGCCACCATACCCGCGCCGCTCGAAGTCGGACACCCTGACAGCAGGTGAGCGATCGCATTTTCCATCAATGACAAGCGCCGCTTTGGCGCGCACTGCGAGCATTTCAAACCGTTGTATCGGTTCGGTTAATCATAACGAAATGTTTCCCGCCTAGTCTCCAGAACTCGAAACTCACCCCGTGACGATCCCGAAACGCGTCAGTTCAACGCGTGGCGGTGGTTGACCCGAGATTGAGACGGTGTGCCTACCCGCCGTTAGGGCAAAGGTCCGAAAGTCTTATGACCCGACTATCCCACACACTCGGCTTTGCAGGCGTCGACCAGTACCAGCAGATCATGGTGCGATCGATGCTGACGCATGCGGCGCCGTATCTCAAGTCGGAATGGCAGATCATCGAGTCGGCGGATGGCCAAGTCGTGATCTTCGGGACGGGCGCACCTCCCAATAATCAGCATTGCCGGGTTCCTGTTCAGCTCGTCGACGATGCGAACGATCGCGGCGATCCGCTGCAATTGCCGACGCCTGTTCGGTTGATGCGCCTCCTGGAAGTCCTCAAGCATGCCGAGGGCCTGCTGAGTGGGGAGCCCGCCTCCGCACCGATGTTCAAACGCGAGGTGGCTGCTCCGGCCACTGCCGCTCCCTCCCCTGCGCCTTTCGCTGTAACTGGTGGGCAGGATTGGCTGGGGTTGGCTCAACTTCTGCTCACGGCGCGATCGAACGCTACGCCGGGCCTTCTGAAACTCACGATCGATGGTGCTGCCCCCCTGTGGGCCGATCTCAAAACGGGCGTCTATTACGCTCCATTTTCCCTGAGCCAAATCGCTGGTCCGACCAACGTGATCTCATTCGAGAGAATGGATGATCATCCCGAGCGTGGGTCCCTCTTCTTGGCGCCTCTGAAGAAGATCGAGCCCCTGCAGTGGTTGGCCGGTCTGCGCGGGACGCCGGGTCGCCCCGCCCCCTGGGTCAAGCCCGATGTCCGCTTCCGGCTCAAGTACTGGCCCAACCTGGCTGAACTTCCACACACCGTCACTCAGATGAGCATCATCGCTCGCCTATCGCACTCGGCCATGACGGTCGAGGAAGCAGCACGCGCCAGCAAAGCCGATCCAGCGCAGGTGCAAAACGTCGTCAACGCACTCACGCTGGTCGGACTCGTGCAAGAGGACGCCACTGCACGGCAAACCCCTTCGCAGAGCCCGGGCCCAAAATCATCCGTCACCCACGCCCAACCGCCAGCAGTGTCTTCGCTGCTCGGCCGGTGGCGTCGCAAATTGGGCTTTTGAGGCAACCGATGGCAGAGCATGTCATTCTCATTGCCGGCCCCATGGGCGCGGGCAAAACCACGGCCATCGAAGCGCTGAGCGAGATCCCCGTGGTCTCGACGGAAGCAGCGAACACCGATCGCGAAACCGCCGATAAGCCGACGACCACCGTCGCGCTCGATTACGGTGAGATCACCCTCGACGATACCGACAAAATCCGACTTTACGGCGTTCCTGGTCAACGTCGCTTCGACTTCATGTGGCGGATCATCGAGGAAAGGGCCCTGGGCCTCATTCTTCTGGTCAACAACGACGCCAAGGACCCGATAGGCGAGGCGACCGCCTTCGTCGAGCATTTTGGAGACTTGGTGAAGCGTGGCGGCGCCGTCATCTGCGTGACGCGCACGGACGTCGTTTCGGAGCCATCCGCTGCCGATTACGTCGATGCCATCCGCCGGACCTACCCGGAAATCATCATTCCCGTTTTTGCGATGGATGCGCGGGATCGGGACCAGATGGTGATCGCTCTGACAGCCCTTCTCATCAACATCGAAGCGCAATCACCGCTCGAACAGGATGTCGCATGACCACGCCCCTTCACCGCTCCGCTCAAACCCGCGCTTGCTGCGCCGAAGCACTCGCTCAGTTGGAGAGCCAATGCAGCTCGCTGAAGCTTGCGGTGGTTGTATCCGACGACGGCTTCGAAGTGGCCTCGCACGGCGTCTTCAATCAACAGGGCAACCGTCTCGCGAGCATGGCCAGCAGCATGCAAGCGCTGGGCGACGCAGCTGCCCGCGAGATGAAACTCACCCCTTGCGAATATCTGCTCATCGATACGACTGACGGGCACCTGCTGCAACGCCGCATTCATGGCTATCCGCTCGTGCTGTGCGCCGTTTTCGATCACCGCGAGACCGTGGGCCGGTCTTTGTTTGCGGCCAGCGAGTGCGCTCAAACAATCGCAAAGAACATGCTCCAGGTTGCCGCCTGAACTGCCAGCTCGGGGACCATGCCTACGCGGCATCTGTCGGGCTGATAGCGCGTTCAGACGATGCCACACGGGCATACGTCTGATAACGGGTCGCATACCAACGATCCGTTAACTGAATCCGGCCATGGTCGACTTCCAAGCCCCGATTTTTTTGCTGCCGGGCTCGAAGGAGCGATTGTGCTGAACCAGCCGTCGATCGACACAGTTTCTGGCTCGATCGCGTCGGGTCACGTCCGCGGCCTGCGTCGCCCCATCGTGGCAAGCATCCTAGGGCTTTCGTTGCTGTTGATGTGTGCGCTGGGTTGGAAGGCGTCCGAAACAATCGGGCGCATGCAACACGCGCACGCTGTCGCCGCGCGAACGAACCTCCTGAGCCAGCACGTCACGGGCCTTTACCAGCTTCTCGTCGAACTCGACGTGACGTATGCCGCGCTGCTCCAGGACGCCGCATCGGTTCCCGAGTCGCGAGCCGCGATCGACAAGGCGCGTAAAGCGACTAAGTTATTCTTCGACGGAGCCGCGCGCGCCGACGCGATGGCACGACAAGACCCAACACATAGCCAAAACACAGCCGCCGTCTCCGCTTTGGAGGGTTTGCGCGGACGCGTCGATCGCGCCTTGACGCAGCCCCACATCGATCGTGATCCAACTATTGGGCAGGCATTCGTCAAGGGCGCCACCACGGTCATCGATTTGGGCACGCGAACGTGGCAGACAATGCTGCGGACCACCCCCATTGCTGATCCGACCGCCCGAGATATCGCCACCCTGATGTATTCCCTGTGGACCATTTTGGAGGCCGCTGGGCAAGAGCAAGAGAACTTCGCTGCCGCGCTCTCTGCGCGCTCCCCACTCACACAGGATCAGCTCGTCACCACCGCCGCCAGTCGCGCCAAAATCGATGTCCTCTGGCCGCAGGTTGAAACCATTCTTGCGACGGCTCTTGGCCAGCAGACCGAAACGCCGGAGATAAAAGCGCTGCAGACCGCAGTCGCCCAGAGTGGACGTTCCTATTTCACCGAATTCCGCGCGATAGCCGACAGGCTGGCCTCGATCGCGACCCAGGCGTCACTGGCTAAACCGCCGATCGCGGTAGTGAATTACGGGATGAGTGATGGCGAATGGATTGCCGCGACCTCTCCGCACCTGGCGTCCTTTGGCCAGGTTCTTCTGCACGCCAGCGCATTCATCCAATCTTCCACGACGGCTCTGGTGGATTCGGCTCGCCGCGAACTGATCCTCGTCAGTTTGCTCCTACTGGCCGCCGCCCTCATCGCGGGGGCAATCGCCTTAATCGTGCCCAGGCGTGTGCTATCGCCAATCGAGGAGCTTGCGACAACGGCAGACCGCATTGCCCACCTCGACTTGGGGGTGACTGTTCCTGGCATCGAGCGGCTGGACAGCATCGGTATCCTTGCGCGAGCGCTGGAAGTTTTCAAAGCCAACACCCTGACCAAGAGTTGGCTAGAGGCCGAAGCGACCGCCAGAACAACGGCAGAGCGGTCGCAGGGTGAATTCCTCGACGCTGAGCGGGCGTTCCAAAAAGAACTGACGATGCTGGTGGATGCGGCGAGCACTGGTGATTTCTCGCGGCGCGTGGACCTGGCTGGGAAATCCGAACTTATGGCTCGTTTGGGCGAGGGCATGAATAGGTGGGCCGAAACGGTCAACAAGGCTCTCGTCGATGTGGCGTTCGTCATGTCGGCATTCGCACAAGGGGATCTGACCAAACGTATCGGCGGTGACTACACAGGCGTATTGTTGCAGCTCAAAACGGACGCCAATCGCATGGGTGCCCAGATGGGCGCCATGGCCGACAGTATCGCGACGGCGGCAACGGCCGTGCAGCAGGCGACGGGCGAGATTGCCACCGGGGTGACGGATCTATCGGTGCGCACCGATCACCAAGCGTCTTCCCTCGAGGAGACAGCGGCCTCTATGGAGCAATTGGCTAAAACCGTTCGCCAGAATGCCGACAACGCTCAAGAAGCCAATAAACTCGCCAAAGCGGCTCGTCAGTCCGCCGTGTCTGGCAGCGAGATTGCCCTCAAAGCGGTCGACGCCATCGATAAGATAGACGACGGTTCACGCCATATCAGCGAAATTGTCGGGCTGATCCAGGAGATCGCCTTCCAAACCAACCTCCTCGCATTGAACGCAGCGGTAGAAGCTGCGCGGGCCGGAGACGCGGGGCGTGGATTTGCAGTCGTGGCGCACGAAGTTCGCGCCTTGGCGGAGCGGGCGGCTCAGGCCTCCAAGGACATCAAGCAACTCATCGTCAGCACGGAGTTGCAAGTCAAAGATGGCGTTAATCTCGTGAAGCAGGCTGGTGGCGCCCTGCAAGAGATTTCGAACTCTGTCGTCAAAGTCGCCGACTTCGTCTCCGAAATTGCAATGGCGAGCGCCGGGCAGGCCGCCGGTATCGATCAAGTCAGCCGGGCCATCAATGGGATGGACAACATCACCCAGCAGAACGCTGCGCTGGTGGAAGGCACCAACGCAGCATTGCAATCTGCGCAAAATCAGATCGACGATCTCAGGCGTGCCGTGTCGATGTTCAAGACGGAAAAGCAGCGCGCCGAACTTCCCGTCGATCTCCCATCGTTGGGACCGGCGTCCCCCGATTTCAAGACCGTACCAAAACACTCGATGAGACCTGCTCGGGCGGCGCCGCTGCGCAAATCCCACGCCAGCGCGGCCGCTGCTTTGAATGCGGACTGGATCGAATTTTGAGTTCGGCTTCGGGTCGTCGGCTTCACACGACCCACCACGTTGGTCTTCCGCTGGACGCGCCTACATTCGATCGAAATCGACAACGAGCCGTTCCGTTAGGGCAATGGCTTGGCAGGTGAGCGTGAACCCTTGGCTAATCTCCCAAGGCTCGAGGCTATAATTCGTGCGCATCTCTGCGCGGCCCTCGATGATCTTGGCGCGGCACGTGCAGCACATTCCACCGCGACAGGAAAACGGCACGCGCAAGCCAGCGCGCACAGCAGCATCGATGACAGTCTCCCCTGCCTCCGCCGTAAACCGGTGGCGCGTTCCGTCGAGGATCGCTTCGATGGTCGTCAGGCGCGAGGCATCCGAATTCTTCTGGGTTGGGATAGGCGTCGCGCTTTCACGCGTCGATCCCTCCGTCGCAGCACGATAGACGCCCCCGCCCGCCGCAAAGAATTCGTGATGAACCCGGTCGCGCGCTACACCCAATGAAAAAAGCGCAGTGCGCAGCTCTTTGATCATGCTGCCGGGGCCGCATAGATAAACCTGCGCGAACGAGGCGAACGGCCCCACCACCCCGGCCAGTCGTGACAGCACATCGGCCGTGATGCGTCCCTCGAACACCGCGCCGTCCCCCGATCCCCCCCGCGACAGGACGTGCACCAGCGTGAACCGATCGAGCCAGCGGTCCTTCAAGTCCTCGAGGTCTTCGCGAAACATGACGCTTTCGAGCGTCCGATTGCCATAGACCAGCGTTACCCGGGTTTCGGGCTCCCGCGACAAGGCGTGAGCCGCCATCGCGATGATCGGTGTAATTCCGGCCCCTGCTGCCAGACACAGAATATGCCGTGGCGCACCATCTGATTTGGCGAGAATGAAACGGCCCTGCGGTGGTATGGCGTCAAGGGTGTCTCCCGCTGCGAGAGCGGTGTTCGCCCAAGCGGAGAAGTGGCCCCCATCGACCTTCTTGATGGCGATGCGCAGATGGCTCTCACTCGGACCCGAACAGATCGAATAGGAGCGGCGCACTTCTTCGCCATGTATGAGTGTGCGGACATTGAGATATTGCCCCGGCTGGAACGCGAACCTCGGCTGCATGTCTTCGGGAATGGACAGCGCGATTGTCACCGCGTCGGGCGTGTCGCGGTTCACGGAAGCTATTGTGAGAGGCACATAGTCGTGAGCGATGGTCATGGTGCGTCAATCTCGGGCACGAGCCTCTCCACGATTGTTCGGCTTGTCCGAGCGGGGCCTAAAGACATTTGAAAACGTCGAACGGTTCGCGGCAGGCCTCACAACGCCACAGCGCCTTGCACGGCGTCGATCCGAATTGGGAAATTCGCGTGCTGTTGGTCGAGCCACAGCGCGGGCAGGAAATCGTCGCATCGGCGAACAGACGGGCGGCCTTGCCAGTGCTGCGTGCCGGTGGCGCGATCCCATAAGCGCGCAGCTTGTCGCTGCCCTCCTGCGTTATGTCGTCCGTGCTCCAAGCCGGCGACAGGACAGTCTCGACCCTGGCGCCGTCGATGCCGGCCTGGGCAAGGGCGGCTTCGACGTCGAGGCGAATGGTGAGCGTTGCTGGACACCCGGTGTAGGTGGGCGTGAGCGTTACCACCACAATGCCGTTGCGCCTTTCTACGCCGCGCAGGACGCCAAGGTCCGCAATCGTGATGACGGGAATTTCCGGATCGGGAACAGCCGAAACGACGCTTCGTGCGCGCTCGACTTCGATATCTGCCACGCCCGCGTTCACCATTTTGCACCTGGATGGGCACGCGCCAGAACCTGCATCTCCGCCAGCAGGTGACCCAGGTGCTCCGTGTGGCGTCCTGCCCGGCCACCCGATTGCATGTAGCGGTCCTTGGGGCGGGGAAGCGCTGCTTGCGTCAGCACGCGATCGAGCGTTCGATCCCAGATTGGGCGAAGCGCCGATCGGTCTGGCGCGATCCTCTGAGTGACCAAATCCTGTTCGCCGCCATCCATTTCGAACATCTCGCCCGTATAGCCCCATAGATCAACGAGGGCAGCGGTGACCCGCCGACGGCTCTCGGGGGTTCCATCGCCCAACCGGATCACCCATTCGGCTGCGTACCGCACATGATAGGCCATTTCCTTGACGGCTTTGCCCGCGATGCCAGACAGTTCCGCATCACCCGAGCGGGTCATGGTGTCGTAATAAGGGTGCATGAAAGCCGCCCACATCAGTTGGCGGACCATGGTGGAGGCGAAGTCGCCACGCGGCAGTTCAACGATGAGGAGATTGCGATAAGCGCGGTCGTCGCGAAAATAAGCGAGCTGATCTTCATCGCGCCCCCGGCCTTCAATTGCGCCGGCATGGGTGTAAAGCAAGCGCGCCTGTCCAATGAGGTCGAGACCCAAGTTGGACAGCGCGATGTCCTCCTCGAGCGACGGCGCCTTGCCACTCCATTCCGACAACCGATGGCCGAGCACGAGCGCATCATCGGCGAGCCCAAGTGTGAAGGTGAAGAGTTGCGGGTCGGGCATTTGAGGCTCGGGTTATCCAGGTCCAGGTTCGAGGGGCTAGGCAAGCGACGTCACATATGACCGACCTCGTCGGGGACCTCGTAGAATGTCGGATGCCGATAGATTTTCGAGGCCGTCGGCTCGAACAGGGCGTCTTTGTCGGCCGGATCGGAGGCGGCAATCACAGCCGACGGCACGACCCAGATCGACACGCTTTCGCCGCGACGCGTGTAAACATCGCGCGCCGCCTGCAACGCCAAGGTCGCATCCGCGGCATGCACCGAGCCGCAATGCTTGTGCGGCAAGCCAGAGCGGTTGCGGATGAACACTTCCCAGAGAGGGGTGAGGGATTGGGTCATGGCCTACTCCGCTGCCTGAACCGAAGAAATCACCTGTCCTCGCCGCTTCGCGGCAAACGCAGCGGCGGCCTCGCGGACCCACGCGCCGTCATCCTCGACCGCTCGGCGTCGCGCCAAGCGCTCGCGATTGCAGATGCCGTCGCCCGCGATGACTCGCTGCAACTCCGACCAGTCGATGGCGCCGTAGCGCCCCTGGCCAGAGCCCGCATCGAGCGTCAAATCCGGATCGGGAAACGTCAATCCGAGGTAGTGGCCTTGCGGTACGGTTGCATCGATGAATTTCTGGCGCAGTTCATCGTTGGAGAAGCGCTTGATCTTCCAACGCGCGGAATCGGTGGAGTGCAAGCTGTCAGAGTCGGGTGGGCCGAACATCATCAGAACTGGCCACCACCACCGGTCGAGCGCGTACTGCGCCATTGCCTTCTGCTCGGGTGTGCCCCGGCACAGCGTCATCACGATCTCGAAGCCCTGACGCTGATGGAAGCTCTCTTCCTTGCAGATGCGGATCATGGCGCGCGCGTAGGGGCCGTAACTGCATCGGCACAACGGGATCTGGTTCATGATGGCGGCGCCATCCACCAGCCAGCCGATCACGCCGATATCGGCCCAGGTGAGCGTCGGATAATTGAAAATGGAGGAATACTTGGCTTTCCCGGAGAGAAGCTGCTGGTAGAGTTCCTCTCGCGCGACGCCCAGCGTCTCGGCAGCGGCGTAGAGATAGAG
>JANOKV010000108.1:0-6553 GCA_031419415.1 Hyphomicrobiales bacterium
TGAGATTTGATCATAGCCGTGATCGGTTACCTCCACTTCGCCGCGAGAGATGAGGAAGCAAATGCGATCGAAGATTGCACTCACAGCTTCATCCCTCCGCAGGCGTCACGGATCGATCTTGATATCGGCAGCCTTGATCAGATCGCCGATCGCTTTGAAATCGTCCTCGAAATGCTTGCGCAGATCATCGAGCTTCTGGATGGCTGGCACTGCGGAAGCCAGTTGCATTTTCTGCTTCATGTCCGCCGTCGCCGACACCTCGTTGACCTTGGCGTTGATCTTTTCGACGATCTCCTTGGGCGTATTGGGCGGCGCGTAGAGCGCAAACCACACCGGCACGTCGGCATCCTTGACACCGGCTTCCGCAAGCGTCGGCACATCGGGGAATTCTGCGAACCGCTCGAAGTGATTGACGTTGAGCAGCGTCAGTTTTCCGGCCTTGGCGTGCGTCAGCGTCGAGCCCTCGTTCATGATGTCGATCACGCCGGCCAGCAAGTCCGAGATGCTGTCGGAGCCGCCGCGATAAGGCACGTGCAGAATGTCGACGCCGGCCTTGAAGCGTAGCATTTCATAACGCAGATGCGTCGTCGTGCCCGGCCCCGAAGACCCGAACGTCAGCTTTCCGGGGTTGGCCTTGGCGTAGGTGATGAGGTCTTGCAGGGTTTTGAAACCGTGCTTGGGGTTCACGACGAAGCCCGAGATCGAATCGCCCATGCGCGCAACCACGACGAAGTTCTTGGAGTCGTAGTTGACCTTGCGCAGCAGGGGCTGGAACACCGTCGTCGAGTTTGACGAGAACAGGAACGTGTACCCATCGGCTGCTGCTTTGTAGGCGGCTTCCGCGCCGATGAGGCCCGATGCGCCACCCCGGTTCTCGATGACGAACTGCTGGTTGAACGCCTTGCTCAACACTTCGGCCCAGGGCCGCGCCAGCAGATCGGTCGCCCCTCCGGCGGCAAACGGCACGATCACTTTCACCGGCTTGTCCGGCCACGTCTGAGCCAGGCCCGCTGCCGGACCAACGACACCGAGCGCCACCGCCATAGCGGCCGTCTGCAAGAATTCGCGAAGCTTCATACCAGTTATTCCTGATTGCCTATCCACATGCGGAAGGATCGGCCGACGAGCGGCCGATCGTCAATGGTCAATGACGCGCTTGTGCCCCGTCTCACTCCAACTTGATATTCGCCGCCTTGATCACCTGCTCCGTCAGCTTCACGTCGTCGTCCCAGATTTTCTGCGTTTCCTCGACGCTGGCGACCACGGGGATGCAGGCCACGAGCCGCATTTTGGCCTTCCAGTCGTCCGTCTTGGCAATCTCGACGATCTTGGCGTTGAGCTTGTTGACGATCTCCTTGGGCAGGCCGGGCGGTCCATAAAGCCCGAACCAGCTTCCCATATCGGAATCCTTGATCCCCGCTTCGGTGAGTGTCGGCACGTCGGGCACCTCGGGAAAGCGCTCTGACGCGTTGACTGTCAGCATGATCAGCTTTCCGGCCTTCACATGCACCAATGTCGAAGCTTCGTTCATGATTTGGATGTTGCCAGCCAGCAGATCCTGCAGGCTGTCCGAACCACCCCGATAGGGAATGTGGGCGATATCGACACCCGTCCGATACTTCAAGATTTCGAGGCGCAAATGCGGCTGCGTGCCGGGACCCGATGAGCCGTAATTCAGCTTGCCAGGGTTTTTCTTCGCATATTCGATCAGTTCAGCCAGCGTTTTGACGCCGACACTGGGGTGCACGACGAACCCCGACACCGCATTGCCCATGTGCCCCACCGCCACGAACTGGAGCGGATCGAAACTGTGCTTTCGCAGCAATGGCAAGCCGACGGTGGCCGTATTGCCGGCGAACAGGAACGTGTATCCATCTGGCGGCGACTTGAAGGCCGCCTCGTTGCCGATGAGGCCCGAAGCGCCCCCCCGATTCTCGACCACGAACTGCTGACCATAGGCTTTGGTCAACGCATCGGCCCAGGGCCGCGCCACGAGATCGGTCGCCCCGCCCGGTGCGAACGAGACGATGAATTTGACCGGCCGCTCCGGCCAGGATGTGGCTTGCGCGCGGGCCAGCGGCCCACCGACGACATTGAGAGCTGCGGCTCCCGCTGCAGCGCCTAGAAACTCACGACGACGCATCGAACGTTCCTCCATGCCTTCTTCTTATCCGATGAGGATCAGACGAGTGGCAGGTCGGCGTCAATGGCGTCGTGGTGCCGTCCGATCACGCATAACTCGGTAGCGGAACCTCAAAGCGCCCCGGCGTCTCGCAGGAACCTCTGGTTGGGCGCACTGTGCGGCCGCGTCCCCAGTCGCTCGTAGGCAAGCGCCAGCGCCACGTCGCGTTGGCCGGCGCGGGTCGCGGCTTCCGTCAACGTCCAGTCGATCACGTCGCGTTGCGCATAACTGCCGCCGAGCTTCCACAGATCGACGCGCGCGGGCAGCAAATGCTCGACAGCTTGGCCATAGTCTCCCCGATGGAACGCAGCCAATCCCCGGACCACCGGCAGACCGATATCTCGATACGTCGAAGACGACTCGGTGTTTTCGGCAGCCGTCGCGGTCATCGCCGCCAGCAAGGTCTCCACATCGCCGTGTCGATCCGCCCGCAGCGCCGTCATGGCGGCGTGCACATCGGCGAACACGCACAAGCGTCCATCGGCGTGATCTGTCCACAGCGCCGCCAGTTGCTCCCAACGGTGGCCGGCCGCGCAGCCCACCGTCTCGAGCCGCCACAGCAGAGCCGACGCATTCGTCAGGCTGATCCCGAACGGCTTTTGAGTTGCCAGGATTGGTCCGTCGTAGATTTGCAGCGCGGTTTCGTAGTGACCCAGCTCGACGTGATAGAGCGCGTTATGCCACCAGATGTGGACCCGGTTGACGTTTTCGGTCATCGACCAGAACGGCGCGCGATCCGCCATCCAGGCGAGCCCCTCGTCGGCGCGACCCGTCATTTCCAACACGTGCGACACCGCATGATGCGGCCAATAGCCGAAGGGCTCCAGCTCGGCGGCCGCCCGCGACGTATCTTCGGACCGATCGTAGTCGCCGGCTTCCTCGAGCCCGAAGCCGTAAAACGACAGCAGGATGCCATAATTGGGTTGCGCCTTCGACCAGAGCGGAAGGGCGCGTGCCGACCGGTCGCGCACCGCCGGGAACCGGCCCTGAAAAGCGTCGAGGATCATGGCCGCGTAATGCGCCAATAGGTCGAACGGCCGCCTCATCAGATGACGGTCGAGGATGGCCACTGCGGCTCTGCGATGCCCTTCGACGGCATGCGTTAGGGCGGCAGCATGGGCTTTCTCCTCGTCCGTCACCGCCCCCTTGCGGAGTTCCGCCAGAAGCGTACGCGCCGTTCCCATGACGACGGCGTCGTTGGCGATCGCCAACATCCAGCACTTGGCGATCCTCGCCATGGCAAAGTCGGGCGCGAGGTGAAGTGCGGCGTCGAACCGACCCATGGCGTCGCCATAAGCCAAAGTGAACGCGCGCAAACCTTGCTCGAATGGGTCCAGCGCCTCCCCCGTCGCGCCAGACAGAGGATATCCTTGCGTACCCTGCATGCACTCACCCTCCCGCGTGGCCAATGACCTGCACGTCAACCCGGCGGCAGAGGAAACACGCCCCGCGCCGTCTCGTAAGCGCAACCGATGCGCAGGGCCAGCGCGTCGTCGAATTTGCGGGCGACGATTTGCAGACTCATGGGCAGCCCCGCGCGCGACAACGCCGTCGGCAGAGCCAGCCCACACAAGTCGAGATAGTTGGCCCATCGCGTATGGGCCGCCATCGGCGCCTTGGCCTCGTCCACATCGGCGACGGTCATGGCAGGCAGCGCGATCGTCGGCAGGGCGATGGCGTCGAGCCGGTCGATCGCCGACAGGAAGCCATCGATCGCGGCGCGCTGGCCGGCCCGCACGGCGATATAATCGGCAGCCGGCATGGCTTTACCGACGAGCATGCGCATGCGGATGGGGGCAGCCAAGCCCGACTCGGGGTTCTCGACGTGGGCTTTCCAGTTGGCATAGGCCTCGGCCGCAATGATCTGGCCACAGCGCGCGCCATAGTCGTCGAGTGATGCCGGCAATCGCACCGGCACGATGATGGCCCCCAGGTCGGCAAGTCGTTTCATGGCAGCTGCAAAATCGGCTTTCACTTCGTCGCTGGCGAGAGGCATGTCGGCATCGGCGATGCGCCCGATTCGAAGCCCCTGCACGCCGCGCTCAAGGTCGGCGAACGGATCGACCGGTCGCACGCCGTTGGTCGCCTCGTCCCCCACATCGGGGCCTTGCATGGCCGCAAACATCAGCGCAGCCGTTTTCACGTCGCGTGCCAGCGGCCCGATAGAATCGAGTGTCTGCGAGAGCGGCGCGACGCCCGTCCGCGCCACACGGCCGATCGATGTTTTGAGCCCAACGCAGCCGCAAAGCGCCGCTGGAATACGCACGGAACCGCCCGTATCGGTGCCCAGGCCACCTGGCACGAGGCCCGCGCCCACGGCCACGCCCGTACCCGACGACGACCCCCCGGGGATGCGATGCACCTTGCGGTCCCAGGGATTCCACGGCGTGCCGACGGTGATGTTGGTGCCGTAGCCGCCGAAGGCATATTCGACCGTGTGCGTCTTGCCCGGAATAATGGCGCCGGCCGCGCGCAGGCGCTGCACCACGGGCGCATCGCGCTCCGCGGGCGGCGACTGCCGGCGCGTGAGTGACCCGCATCCCGTCACGACGCCGGCCAAGTCGACGATGTCCTTGACGACCATCGGCATCCCCTCCAGGAGCCCCGCTGGCGCGCCCGCCGCTGCGCGCGCATCGGCAAGCGCGGCTTGGGCCAAGGCCGTGTCACGCGTGATAGCGACGAAAGCTTTCAGCGCGCCGTTCTCGCGCTCGATGAGATCGAGGGTCCGTGTCGTGGCGGCGACGACCGATGTCGGCATGGGATGCTCCGGGTGCACAGAATCTTCCCCGCCATCACACCACGACCCATCGGCCCGCGCCAGTGCCGATCAGAAGCGCAGCACCCGCAGCCAGCGCATCACGTCGAGCATGCTGATGGCGGCCGACGCCACATAGGTGAACGCGGCCGCCCTGAGGATCTGGCGCGCAGCGGTCATATCGTCTGGCCCGATGTAGTTGCCCGCCTTCAGCACCGGCATCGCGCGCCGGAAACTGGCGTCGAACTCGACCGGCAGCGTCACTGCGTGCATGAAAATCGTCGAGCCCAGGATCAGCATGCCAACGAGCAGCTCGATGGCCAGCACATGCGGAGATTTCGACAGCAGCATCACGATGGGCGCGGCCAACATGACGACCGAGCCAAATGTCTCCACACGATGCGCCTGCTTGGCCATGCGCGTGCGGGCGGCCAGCGGCCCATATCCCGTCGCGTCCTGCATGGCGTGCCCCACCTCGTGCGCCGCCACCACGATCGCGGCCAGCGACCGGCCACCGAAGTGCTGCGGCGACAACCGCACGACCTTTTCTTCGGGATCATAATGGTCGCCGAGCTTGGTCTCCTCGACCTTGACGTTGTGCAGCTTCATTTCATCGAGGACGTGGCGCGCGAATTCCCCGCCGGTTCCGGCAAAATCCGACCGCTCCACCGAATGGCGCTTCAGGACGCCTCTGATCCACATCTGAGGCAGGAAGGCCAATGCAAAGCCCAGCGCCAGCAGAATGATGACGAAACCCAAGGCACCCTCCGAGGTTCAGGCCACAGCGAGCCCACCTGTAAGCGAAAACGGCGGCGGCGTTAAGAGCGCACGATGTGCGGGCTGGCGGAAGGAAGCTGTCCGGACATCATTGACGCGGGCGGCGCTTCGGGCGAACTTGGGCGGCATCGCATGAAGCAGGACGCCGGAATTAGATCGAGGGAGGTTCGTAGGGCATGAGTACCAAGGGGAAAGCCTATATTGTCGGGGCTTACGAGCATCCGACGCGCAAGGCTCCGGATACGTCGTTGGCGCAGTTGCACGCCGAGGTCGCCAAAGGCGCCATCGAGGATGCGGGCCTGACGAAGGACGACATCGACGGATATTTCTGCGCTGCGGGTGACACGCCCGGCCTGGGCGGCATTTCCATGATCGATTACATGGGTCTGCGCCTGAAGCATTACGATTCGACCGACAGCGGCGGCTCGTCCTACAATCTGCACGTCGGCCACGCCGTCCAGGCGATCGCCGCCGGCAAGTGCAACATCGCACTGATCACGCTGGCCGGTCGTCCCCGCTCGGAAGGCCAGGCGACGGGCACCGCGCCGCGCCTGGGCAATCTCCAGCAGCCCGACCTGCAGTTCGAATTCCCCTATGGTCCAGCGACGGCCAACATGTACGCCATGGCCGCCATGCGGCACATGCATCAGTACGGCACGACGTCGGAGCAGCTCGCCTGGGTGAAGGTCGCAGCCTCGCACCACGCCCAGTACAATCCGCACGCCATGTTGCAGAAAGTGGTTACCGTCGAAGAGGTCGTGAACTCGCCGATGGTCGCCGACCCGCTGCACCGCCTCGACTGCTGCGTCATCTCCGATGGCGGCGGCGCATTGATCGTC
>JANOKV010000109.1:0-12743 GCA_031419415.1 Hyphomicrobiales bacterium
CCCTCTGGCAGCGGCTGCCGCCGCTGCCGCGCAGGGCCGCAACCTCGAATATACGCGCGTCGTTGTCCGTGGCCGCTTTCTCGCCGACAAGACGCTCTACCTCTATGCGCCAGAACGCGGCGAAACCGGTTGGCACGCCTACGCGCCCCTGGAAACGGCGGACGGCCTTATCGTCCTCGTCAACCGAGGGTATGTCGGCAATGCCGGACGAATCGCCTCGCCCCCCCTCGCGAGCCAACCCGCTGGCGACGGCGAGGTGGAGATCGTCGGCCTTCTGCGACATCCCGCCGCTAAAGGCGCGTTCACCCCGGCCAACGACGTCAGCCGCAACATTTGGCACTGGCGAGACATCGCGGGAATGGCGCAGGCAGCGTTTCCCTCCACCCCTCGCACGGTCCTTCCGCTGTCGATCGATCGTGAAGCCGATCCGACCGGCCGCGCCGAACCCGGCGCACCACGGGGCGGCGTGACCCGGATCAGCCTCCCGAACCGCCACCTGGAATACGCGCTCACCTGGTATGGATTGGGGGCGGCGCTTTTGGGTGTTTACGTTACGTTCACATGGTCGCGATGGCGCTCGGCGCTCAGGTCGACTACAACCGGCCGCGTGACCCCCACGGACGAGGCCACCGGTAACCCTTGATTGCTGGTTGCCTTGTGGCCCGGTGGCTTCTTTCCTACTGTCGATTCTGATCCTCAACCTGCCAACCGGAGCCTCGTCCCGTCCCGTGAAATACGTGAGCACACGCGGGCAGGCTCCCGCGCTCGGCTTCGAGGACGTCCTGCTCACGGGCTTGGCTCGCGACGGCGGCCTCTACGTGCCCGATGTGTGGCCGCATCTGTCGGCGGACCAGATCGCGGCGTTGTCTGGCCAGTCTTACGAGGATGTGGCGCTCACAGTCATGCGTCCCTTCATCGGCGGTGAAATTCCCGATTACGCCCTGGCGACGATCATCGCGGACGCCTATGGCACGTTTTCCCATCGCGCGATCGCCCCGCTCGTGCAGATCGCCCCGAATGGGTGGATTCTCGAGTTGTTTCATGGGCCCACGCTGGCGTTCAAAGACGTCGCGATGCAGGTGTTGGCCCGCCTCATGGATCGTGCGCTCACGCGACGCGCGACAACGGCCACGATCGTGGCTGCGACGTCGGGCGATACGGGTGGCGCCGCCATCGAAGCCTTTCGCGGCCGCCAGGCGATCGATATCTTCGTCCTCTACCCCCACGGCCGCGTCAGCGACGTCCAACGCCGCCAGATGACGACGCCGACGGAAGCCAATGTCCATGCGCTGGCCATCGACGGCACCTTCGACGACTGCCAAAACCTGGTGAAGGTGTTGTTCAACGATCATGTGCTGCGCGACGCGTTGGGATTGGCCGGGGTCAATTCGATCAACTGGGCGCGCCTGATGGCGCAGATCGTCTATTATTTCACGGCGGCAGTGGCGCTGGGCAGCCCTGCGCGCCGCGTGTCGTTTGCCGTGCCGACCGGAAATTTCGGCGATGTTTTCGCAGGGTGGGGCGCCGCCCGCATGGGTCTGCCGATCGACCGCCTCGTCATCGCCACGAATGTGAACGACATTCTGGTTCGCACCCTGGAAACGGGCCGCTACACGCCCTCCGGCGTGACCGCAACCACCAGCCCGAGCATGGACATCCAGATTTCCTCCAATTTCGAGCGCTTTTTGTTCGAGGCCTGCGGCCGTGATGCGGCGCGTGTGCGCGGCCAAATGTCGGCCCTCGGGCAGGGCCAAGGCTTCGAGCTCTCGGGCGACCAATTGGTCGCTCTGCGAACGAATTTCGCGGCGGCCCGCGTCGGTGAAGCCGATACGGCCGCGCAAATCCAGTGCCTCCACGCCGATACCGGCTACGTTTCCGATCCACATACCGCCGTTGGACTGGCGGCCGCTCGAAACGTGGTCTGCGATCCCGGCATTCCCCTCGTCCACCTCGCAACCGCACACCCGGCCAAATTCCCCGACGCCGTCAAGAGCGCGATCGGGTCGGCGCCACTGGCGCCGCCGGTCGTCGCCCGCCAACGCGCGCTGCCGGAACGAATCACGCGACTGCCGAACGATCGCCGCGCGATCGTCGATTTCATCAAAGCGCAGACGCGCGCCGGGAGAACTTTATGACGATGACCATCTCCCGCCTCTCGAGTGGCCTCAGGGTCGTCTCGCACGCCATGCCTCATCTGGGCACTGTGGCGCTGGGACTGTGGGTGCAATCGGGTGCGCGCCACGAAGCCGAGAGCGAGCACGGCATTTCGCACCTGCTCGAGCATATGGCCTTCAAGGGCACGGCCGCGCGCAGCGCCCGCGACATCGCCGAAGAGATCGAACAGGTCGGTGGCGACCTCAATGCGGCGACGAGCCTCGACACGACGCACTACTATGCCCGTGTCCTCAAAGACGACATCAATGTCGCGCTCGAGCTGCTGGCCGATATCGTCCAGAACCCACTCTACGAGAACGACGAACTCGAGCGGGAGCGGGATGTGATTTTGCAGGAGATCGCAGCCACCCGCGATAGCCCCGACGACCTCGTCTACGACCTTCTCCAGGACGCCGCCTACACGGGCCAACCCCTCGGGCGCTCGATCATCGGCACGCCCGAAAGCGTATCGGCCTTCACCAGCGCCGATCTGCGGACCTTCCTCGAGTCGCGTTACCGTGCCGGCCGGATGGTGTTGTCGGCATCGGGCAACGTCGACCATGACAAGCTCGTGCGCGCCGCCGAACGGCTGTTTGGCGCTGTCGCGCCGGGCGAGCCTGATCTGGGCACGCGCGCCCGCTATGTCGGCGGCCCGCGCCACTGCGAAAAACCGTTCGAGCAGGCGCATGTGGTGATGGGTTTCGAGGGCATGTCCTACCTCGATCCGGACTTCTACGCCGCCCAGGTGTTTTCCGGCCTCTTCGGCGGAGGCATGTCGTCCAGGCTCTTCCAGGAGGTCCGGGAAAAGCGCGGCTTGTGCTATTCGATCTATTCATCGGCCTGGGGTCTCAACGATGCCGGCCTGTTGACGATCCACGCAGCAACCGGAGCCGACATGCTCACCGAGCTGGTCGGCGTCGTCAATGACGAGCTCGCCCGAGCGACCGAAGAACGGCCCAGTGAACGTGAATTGCAGCGCGCCAAAGCGCAGATCAAAGCCGGCCTCCTCATGAGTTTCGAAAGCTCGGTCGCCCGCGCCGAGCAGATCGCGCGCCAGGTGCTCGCTTTCGATCGGCTGGTGCCGACCGAAGAATTGGTCGAGCGCGTCGAATCGGTCACGCCCGAGCGGTCGAGAGAGGCTGCGCGCCGTATCGTGCTGGGCTCGGGGATGTCGATCGCCGTTGTCGGCGCAGGCAAGAAGGGCCGGGATATCGCATCGCGGGCAATGGAGCGTATAACCGTCAAGCAGGACTAGTTTTCACAAGACTGATCAGGCGATAATCAGGACCTCGCCCTGTTCGGCGGGTTGACATTTTGGAAGCAGTGGAACGCGGGGGATCGCGTCGGGGCGTGTGTCGGACACATGGTCTTCGTTCGTCCATCACTGAATTTGGAACCGTTTCCGGTGCTCCGGAGCGCAGGCCTCCTGCTGCGCCCACCCACCCCTGCCGACTACGACGCCTGGGCGGACGTGCGGGCGACCAGCAAGCCTGAGCTCACGCCCTTCGAACCGATCTGGTCCTCCAGCGAATTGTCGCGAGTCGGCTACAAGACCCGGTTGAAGCGCTACCAACACGAGATGCGCAGTGATCTGGGCCATGCCTTCTTCATCTTCGACCCGCTCGGCCGCACCCTGATGGGTGGCATCTCGTTGTCCGGCGTCCGCCGAGGCGTCAGTCAATCGGCGTTCGTCGGCTATTGGATGGGAACACCTTACGTCCGCCAGGGCCATACCACGGCCGCGCTGCGGCGCATGATGGATTACGCCTTCGAGGACCTTCGGCTGCATCGCCTGGAGGCGGCCTGCATGCCCGCCAATCCCGCTTCCCTCCGGGTGCTGGAAAAAGCCGGATTCATGCGCGAAGGACTGGCTCGTGGATACCTGGAAATCCATGGAGTGTGGGAGGATCACGTGTTGCTGGCACGGCTGGCCGAGGACGGCGCAACATGATTGGCAGGAGGCCACGGCAACGTCGGGGTTCTATCCGCACGCCGAGGGCGCGCGGAAGCCTCGCGGCTGTCTTGGCCCTCGTCACGATGCTGCTTGCCGGCGCGCTCCCGGCCTGGGCCTTGGACCCCATCACCCTGGCCCCCGACCAGGACCGCATCGAGATCTCCTCGCGCAGCGATATCTACGAACGCACCGGCGACACGCTACCCGTCGAAACAGCGCCTGGTCCCGATGGGGCCACCGATCGCATCGTGGTGCGTTCGTCGACACCGGGCATCAACCCGAGCTGGCTCGTCTTCGCGCTTCACAATCCGACTGAAAAGGCGATGGAGGTCTGGCTCACCGCCGATCGCTACACGGCGGTCGGCTCGGGGTTCATATCGCCGGATCTGGATGCCCGTCGCATTGCCGCCGTGACCCATTCATCCGGATTTGCGCCCGAGCGTATCCGCAACGACCGCGTCGATATTTTCCGCCTGACCATCGAACGCGGGCAGACCGTCACCTACGTCGCAGAAATGGTCACCGAGCGGTTTTCGCGGGTCTATCTGTGGAAGCCACTCGAATACGAACAGCGCCAGCGCGATCGCTATCTCTTCAACGGCATCATGCTGGGCGTGATGGGATTGATGGCGATATTCCTGACGGCTGTATTCGCGGCAAACCACAAGATGATCTTTCCCGCCGCCGCGCTCGTCGCATGGTGCATGCTGGGTCTGCTGTGCGTCGACTTCGGCTTCTGGCACAAGCTCTTTCAAATGCGCCCCGAGGACAATGCGCAGTATCGCGCTGCAGGCGAGGCTGCTGTCGCCGCCAGCCTCGTCATCTTCCTGTTCACGTTTCTGCGCGTGAACCTCTGGCATGGCTTCGCGCGCGTGCTGTTCGTCGCCTGGATCGTCGGCCAATTGAGCATCGTGGCCCTCGCCGTTCTCGATCCGCGATTGGCCGCAACCGTCGCGCGTTTGTCGATCGGCGTCATCGGTCTGGTCGGCGCGGTGATTATCGGTTTCCTCGCCATGCGTCGCCTCGAGCGCGCGCTCGCACTCGTTCCGACCTGGCTCTTCTTCCTGGTCTGGTTGTTCGGCGCCGCCGTAACGCTCAGTGGCCGCCTGCCCGGGGAAATGGCGATTTCGGGCCTGGTGTCGGGCCTCGTTCTCATCATGGTGCTGATCGGATTCACGGTCACCCAGTTCGCCTTTCGCGCCAACGAGCCCCTCTACGGCGTCAATCCGAGCCTTCGCCAACTCAAGCTCGCCGCGATCGAGCAGTCCGGTGTGTCGGTCTGGGAGTGGAGCGCACGGCGTCACGAAATCAAGTTCGATGCCGAAATCGAAGCCGCCCTCGGCCTCGTGCCCGGCGAACTCCCGACCAAGGTCGAAGATTTCCTCGCGCTCCTGCATCCAGCCGACCGGGAGCGGTTCGATGCCCACCTGCAGACCATCCGCCAAAAAGAGGGAGGAACGCTGCGTCTCGACGTGCGCCTCCGGCACGCCGACAGCTCCTATCGCTGCTTCGAGTTGGATGGCGCGACCGTTCCCACGCACGATCGCCGCGCCCTGCGGTGTGTCGGCATCGTGCGCGATGTCACCGACGCCAAGCGCTCTCAGGAACGCCTGCTGACCAATGCCGTGCACGACAGCCTCACCGGCCTGCCCAACCGGGAGTTGTTCTTCGACCGGGTCGACGGCGCTTTGGTTCGCGCGCGCACGGAGCGCAGCGTCAATCCCACCGTGTTCTTCATCGACCTCGACGATTTTCGCGCCGTCAACACATCCGTCGGATTGATCGTGGGCGATACCATTCTGCTGACGGTCTCGCGGCGATTGGCGCGCAGTCTCGGGGCACAGGATACGCTGGCGCGCATCGGCGGAGACCAGTTCGCATTGCTGGTGCTGGGGCAACACGACGCCCGCGAACTCGCCCGCCTGGCCGATCAGCTCCGCTTGGCGCTGCGCGCACCGATTCGCATCGTCAACCAGGAGATCGTGCTGACGGGATCGATCGGCATCGCCGTGTTCGACCGCACACAGCCGGACGCGCGAACGCTGCTGCGCGACGCCGAGGTGGCAATGAGCCGGGCGAAGAGCGCCGGTCCTGACCGGCTCGAAATTTTTCGCGCGGACATGCGCACAGAAATCGACGCCCGCGACGGCCTCGAAGCCGATTTGCGACGCGCCATCGGCAGCAACCAGATCAAGGTCCTCTATCAACCGATCGTGGCGCTCTCGAACGAGGAATTGATCGGCTTCGAAGCTCTGGTCCGCTGGGAACATCCGACCTTGGGCACCAAGTGGCCCGTCGATTTCGAGCCCATCGCCGAACACAGCGATATCATGGTGGAGCTCGGCGCCTGGGTGTTGAGCCACGCGGTGGCCGACCTCGCCCGGTGGCAAAAGGAGTTGCCGCGGCCCGAACAGCCGCTGTTCGTCAGCGTCAATATCTCGAGCCGTCAACTCATCAAGCCCGAGCTCGCCCAGGAAGTGCGCCATGTCATCGGTCGCGCGGTGATCCCGAGTAGCTCCTTGCGGCTCGAGATTCCCGAAGCGCTGGTCATGGCCAATCCCGAGCAGGCGACACAGATCATGGAGCTGCTCCACGAAGCTGGCGTGGGCTTGGCGCTCGATGAGTTCGGCACCGGCTATTCGTCGCCAGCGTTCCTCGCCCGGTTTCCCTTCGACACCATCAAGATCGACAAGGCGCTCGTTCAGTTCAGCACGCAGGACGAGGGCGGAGCCGCCATCATGCGCTCGATGGTGGCGCTCGCGCACGAGTTGGGCAAACGCATCCTTGCCGACGGCGTGGAGTCGCCCGAAGACGCGGCGTTCTTGCGCGCCATGGGATGCGAGACGGCCCAAGGCTTCTATTACGGCGGCCCGATGGGGGAGGGCGAAGTCAGCCGTCTGCTGAAGCTCGTGCGCAAATCGGATCGGCGCATGCGGCGACGCGGAATGGTGCGCACATCAGAGAAGAAAAAAACGCCAAACCCAACGCCGCGCTCAGGTCCAGATGCTGCAACCGCACCATCGCAGGCACGGGCGCCTCAGTCCTCACTCCCCGCGCCGACAGGCAGCGCGCGCCCGCCGGCGCTGCTGCCTGGGCCTGGCCTAACCCTTCAACCCGCTCCGGGGTCGCCGGCTCGGCTTCGTGGCCCGATGGACGGCGGACGCGTGACATCGAATGACGCCGCTGCTCCACCGGCATCGCCGGCCCCCAATCGTCCCCCGTCGCCGGCCGGCGCACGGCCTCTGCCCCATCAATCGCAGCCGGTGTTGACGAGGGGGCCACGTCCGGCAGCCCACCCCCCGCCGAGCGCACCCTTACCGGATGGGCCGCCCCCTGGGTCGCGGTCGCCGTCGGCGCTGCCGCCGGCCATCGCGTTTCCCGCACCCCAACCGCGGCCGCTGCCATCCACGCGATCCAGATCCGCTCCGCAGCAGACTGCCGCAGAGTCGCTTGCGACCCTCCAAGCGACCTTGTCTGCTTCATCTCCGGGCGACCCGAAGGGACACCCACCCGGCGGTCGAGCGCCCGGTGAACGGCAACTGTCGTCGGATCTGCGGGCCTCGCTCGACAAGGTCGCCAGCGGCGGTCGCTCGCCATCGGCCCCAGGCCATCCCGATTCGGAACCGCCCGTCCTGTCGCCGCCAAAGAACGCCGCCGAATAGGCTAAGCCCGCGCCAAACCTCAAGCCGCCACAGCTGGGGTCGATCGGAACACGAACCCCACGCCACCCAGCGAGATCCGGTCCCCATCGTTCAGGGCCGCATGCTCCTTGAGGACGCCATTGATGAGGATCGGATTGGCTTCCGCCCGATCGGCCATCTGATTGTGGACCTCGAACTTGCCGCCCTCGATCTGGACCAGCAGGGCATGGAACCGGGACACGCGGATATCGTTGACGCGAATGTCGGCGTCACTGTGCCGGCCGATCACGGTGCGGGGACTGGTGATGTTGACGACGCCGCCGTGGTCCTCGCCAAACTCCAATGACGCGAGAACCTTCGCTGGCGCGGTGGCGGACGCCGGCTTCGACACGAGCGGCGCCTGCTCGTCGATGCGCGGCGCCACCGTCTTGCCGCCGTCCTTCAGGTCATCTCCATAGTAGCGGAACATCGCGCGCATCGCGGGCGTCGGCAGCCCGGTCGAGAACATGCACATGAACACCCCCGCCGAGAACATCAACGGCGAGACCACCTCTTTCTCGAGGAATACCACGATGACGATCAGGCCCATCAAACCTTTCGTCTGCAACAACATGCCGATGCTGAGCGCGAACGGCCAACTCTCTCCTGTCATGCGCGCAGCAATGCCGTGCCCTGCCATCTTTCCGAAGACGCACAGGACCGTACTGATTGCAAAGAGGATCCAGACGTTGGGATCGAAAATATTGAAAACGGTTTGCAGACCCGTGTTGAGAAAGAAGAAGGGCATCAACACCAGGATCGTCGTCTGATCGAAGCGATGACCCGCCATCTCGCGCACCTTGTCGGGCAAGAAGAAGCCCGCGACGAAGGCGCCGAGCACCGGATGCAACTCGGTAATGCCGGTGATGGCGGAGGCCACGAAGATCGACAGCGCCGTGAAGGTGATGATGGCGCTCTCGGGCGCGTCCGTCGCCAACATGCGATTGAGGATCGGTGACGCCACGAACTTGATGAACCCGACGCTCAGAATGCCGCCTGCGGCTGCCTTGGCCAAAGCAACCGGCAAGCTCCCGCCCAGCGCCAGCGCCACGACAATGCCAAGACCCAACCACATCATCGTGTCCGCGATGCTGGCGGCGGCAAGCGCGACCGCCCCCATGCGCCGGCGGGTAATGTCGAGGCCGCGCAGGATCAGCGCCAGAACCGGCAGCGCCGAAACCGCGATGACGAGGCCGTATGCGATCGAGAAATTCAAAGCCGTCGCCTTGGCGCCTCGCGCTTCCGGGAACGCGGCATAAATGAAATACCCCGCGACGATGGCGATGCCCCAACCGAACAGCATGCCGTTGACGCCGATCGACAGCACGCTCTTGCCGGATTTTCGGATCAATTCTTTATCGGCGTCCGTGCCTGCCAGAAAACCGAATAGGCAAACGGCGATCGTCGCAACCGCGCCGATGCCCGCCGCCCGGTTGACCACCTCTTTGCCAGCAAAGCACGTTCGGCCAAAAAGCGCGTTGAACAACTCCTTGGCGTCCGGGTTGGTGCACGCGTTCACGGCCTTGGTGGCATCGAAGATCGGATTCGGGTTGAGAAAGGTCGCGTCGATATAGCCAAACAGCGAAGGCCCCAGCAAAACACCGGAAAAAATCTGCACCACGCCGAGCGGAAAGACTTTTTCGAGCTTCAGTGTCCGCCATAGAAAATAGGGAAAGAAAACGATGATGCAGGCCTGCACCAACAGGATGTAGGCAGGCTTGAGGTTCTGCAGGAGCGACACGAGTTCGGAGTACATGGTCGGGGCTCCCCGTTTTCTTGCAGATCTCAGCCGCGGTATTCCGCCTATGACTGCATCTGCTTCCTGCTGGTGACCAGTCGTCTACGTTCCACGTCGAACCGATCTCCGAACCGACGTGCTCGATTCGCGTAGATAATTCCAGTGCAAGCTCCAAACGGGGACAACAGCGAACTGCGCTGGGGTTTCCGCTCGCCTTGCCTAATGGCGCTTCACGCCAGATCGACCCAATCGAAATCCGGCCCGCATACTGGCACGAAGAGCAGTGTGGTGCGCCCCATCGTGATTCGGGCAAGCGCCTCCAATTCGGTATTGGTCAGCAGCGCGGCGTCGTTCAAATGCACCAAATTTGGCCGGCTGAGGTTGGGCACCAATTGAAATTGCCGCTTTTTGCCGTCGTAGACCAGAAACGCCTGTTGCTCGGCAGAGATCGATTCATCGCCGAAATCGATGGGAATGCGCTGATTGGCGCTGCGACCAATCGTATTGCTGCCACCGTAGATGGCCCGGTAAGCACCGCGACCCGGCCCTTCTACGACGACCAGAAAGCCGACCGCTGGCCCCTGGGCCACATCCGATCCCGAGATTTGGCCCGACAGCTGCGCCCCCGGCCGATCGAGGCCAGGCGGAAGGATCAGCCGCGTGCGCTCCGAAGCGGCGGGAATCGCTTGGTCCGGCTTGCTATGCGATGCGTCTTTCATGGCAGCCTTCTCGGGCGTGGGATCGCTCGTCGCCTGAGGCGGCCGCGCCTGGGCCGCACCTGGGTCGAACAGCTCGGTCGGACGATCGCCGAGGTTGCGCAAATCCTGTGGAGATACGTGCTCGGGATGATCCCGATTGGGAGGTTTCATAATGGCTTTCCGAAGTTTGAACGCTGCGTCACCGAACGCGACCTGTCTGTGTCACGTCGCCTCGCTCCAATCGAAGTCGCTGCCGCACAACGGCATGAAAAGAAGGGTCGTGCTTCCCATGGTGATGCGATCGCGGGCCTTCAATTCGCTGTTCGACAACAGCGCGGCATCGTTCAGATGGACGAGATTGGGGCGGCCAAGATTGGGCACCAATTGGAACTGGCGTTTCTTGGAGTCGTAAACGAGGAAGGCCTGCTGTTCCCCTGAAATCGAACTATCCCCGAAATCCAGTGCAATGCGCTGATTGGCATGACGCCCGATCGTATTGCTGCCGTTGAAGATCGGACGGTGGTTGCCTTTGCCCGGACCACTCAAGACGACGAGCCACCCCACGACCGGTTCCTGGCGAAGACCGCCCTGCGTACTGCTGTCGCGGGCGCCAGCCCCACCGTCATATCCCACGATCGTGGTATGGGAAGGTGCTGCCACAACTGGTCTGGCAGCCGGCTGTGCGCGCCTATTCTCGGCCTCGGCTTCGACGATCAACACCGTAACGTCGTCGGTGCTGGCCCGCTTGTTGAGATCGATCAGAGCATCTGTGGGCGGAATATCCTTGTTTTTCATGATGCCTTCCGGAAGTTGGGATCGCTTGTCTATGGGCGAGGTCTGGCAGAGCGGATGACGGCGCAGCAGGGGTCCGATCAGAGTGTTAACGGCTGCGCGGGCCGGGCGGACGCCGAATGATACGTGGCGACCATGAAGAAGTGAACAAGGTCGCGCGGCTTCAAGGCAGATCTCGCAAGGACGTGAACACGAGATTGCGCGTTGCTGCGACGGATCTCGGGATATACGGTCTCGAGAGTGGCGCCAGGACGTCCGTTATGAAGCTGTAAAGGCTCCTCTTCCAACGTGGTGAGGACGGTTGCCGACCTCCGAGACTGGGTTCGCGCAACCCGCAAGATACCGTCAAACTCTCGATCGCACTCCTCGAGGCCGTTGCAGACCATGACCAGTGACCGCACCCCGCCGCCGCCTCCGATTGCCCCAATCGACACGATCGACGCGCCCCAGGCCCTCGATAATCAGCGCCTGGATGCCGCCCGCGCCCAGCCAGGTCCCGCACCGGCGCCGCTCGCGAGCCCGCTTCCACCGACGCGGATCAATCCCCGCGCTGGTGGCCGGGCCGCTGTCGATGCCCAAAGAGCAGGCGGTGAGGACCGGGTTGCAGGTTCGCCGGGTGGTATGCAACTCGATCTGGCGACGGCCGACTACATCGGGGCGCGCGCTCAACAGCAGGACGCGACCCGCGCCGAGCTGATGGCCAGCGGCGTGGGCGTGGTGTTGATCCTGGCGGACGGCCTGGGGGGGCACGAGAGCGGCGCTGAAGCGGCCCAAATCGTCGTCGAAACGTTCGGGGACGCAACCAAGCAGGGCGCTTTCGATGCGCCTGCGAACCGTCGAGCCTCCCTTCGCGATGTTCTCGACCAGGCGAATGCCCGCATTGCAGGTGGCGTGGATCCCGCGCATGGCCAACGCAGCATGGCGAGCACCGCCGTCGCTGCCATTGTGGCCGAAGGCACGCTGCAATGGATCAGCGTGGGTGATTCCCACCTTTACCTGTGGCGCAATCGACGCCTGATGAAGTTGAACGAAGACCACTCGCAAGCGGGCCTGATGGTGAAATCGGGCCAATACCAACCCGACGATGCCGAGGTGTTGGCCGTAAAGTCCGTTCTCGTCTCGGCGCTGACAGGTCGAAAACTGGAGATCGTCGACCACCCGACACAGACCGTCAAAGTGGAAAACGGTGATGTGCTGCTGCTGGCGAGCGATGGATTGAACACGCTTTCGGATCGAGAAATCGAAAGCATCCTGTCCGACGTCGAAGCGCGAGGGGCTGCCGAGCTCGGCAAGGTGCTTCTCGAGACGGTCAAGGATCGCCGCGCCGATCGCCAGGACAACACCGCGGTCGCCATCGCGCGTGTTCTGGCGCTGCCGGCCGTTGCGTCCGACGTGGCCACGACCAAGATCGTGATGCCCGCCAGCCCGCCCACTGAACCCCAATCGGCCGTCACTCCCTCCGACGCGACGCCGCCGCAGCAACAACCCGGCCCGTTGGGGTCCGCCACGC
The DNA here is from genome assembly GCA_031419415.1 of Hyphomicrobiales bacterium. Taxonomy (GTDB): domain Bacteria; phylum Pseudomonadota; class Alphaproteobacteria; order Rhizobiales; family Hyphomicrobiaceae. Next base: position 12,527 of record JANOKV010000109.1, read on the forward strand.
CAGCGCACGAGCCTCGCTCGCCGCTACGACGCTCGGTTATCCTGATTTCGAGCCTGATTTTCGGCGGCTGCCTCGTGGTTTTGATCCTCGCCATCGCCGTCTGGGTCGTCAGACCCGACGTCGCAGGGCAATGGACGACGCGCCTCGAGGCTCACTATTCCCGCCTGATCGGCCGCGAACCCACAGCGGGCCGAAAACCCGAACCCCCGACCATCGG
>JANOKV010000110.1:0-13990 GCA_031419415.1 Hyphomicrobiales bacterium
ACGGCCGCGAATCTTGCGCATCTCCTCGTCGTCGAGTTCGAGGAGGGATCGACCGTCGAATTTTACCGTGCCGTCCAGAATCCGCGCCGTGTTGGGCGGCAGCAGGCGCATGACGGCCAGCGCCGAGACGGATTTCCCCGATCCAGACTCGCCCACGATGGCCACCATCTCGCCGGGGCGCACCGAATAGCTCAAGCCTTCGACAGCGCGGACACGGCCGTGCGCCGTCACGAAATGCACGTGCAGGTTTTCGATCTCGAGGGTCGGTGGCTCCAAACCCGGAGCCACCACTGGCGTTTGGGCGGGATGCGTAACGCTCACCGCTGGCAGACTGTGCCGCAAACTCTTCACTCCTCCCAATGCCGTCCGTGAGGGGTCGCCCGACGGCGCCTCCGGAACGGTCTCCTTGCAACCTCTTGCTAGAGAAGGATGAACCCAAGTGCAAGTCTCGACGATCGAAATTACACCGTGCGCCAACCCTCGATCTACTGTGGTTAGAAACAGTTGCAGACGAGATCTGTCGTGAAAGCCGCGACTCACCTATCGTCGATTTGTGGAGCGCTCACCAGCAGATAGGGTCATTTGAGACGATGGGACAGCCGAGCCCGACGAGACTTGCGATCCTTCTGGTATCCAGCCTGTCGATGACAACAGCCATCGGCGCACAGCCGGGGCAGGCTCAATCGGGCGCGAGCTGGCAGCTCGAGGGCATGCCCAAGCCCACCGTTCAGAATGCGCCGCCCACCAAGGGCGTTGGCGGCAAAGCGGGAGGGGTTCCATTGAGCGTCGGAGCCGCGTGGCCGCCGCCAGACATGCCGCAACCCACTGTCCAAAACGCGCCCGTTGCTAAGAGTGCTCCGAAAATCATCGTGGCAAAACCGATAAAACCGCGCGCGCCCGAGGCACCCTCCACGCGCACGAGCACCACAGGCTCGATCTCGCCAGTCGGCTCCGAGCCTGTCGGCGCCACCGTGCCCGAGCTTCCCCCGCGCCCGCCGTTAGCCGGCAAGCGCGCGCTCGCCGCGTTCAAGGCGGCGCCGTTTCCCTATCAGGGAACAAAACCTTATGACGATCAGCCGTTCCTCGACCATGTGGAAGAGGGGCGGCGCGGCCGTCTTTCCGTCCGTACGGGCGAAGTGCTGTGGGAAGACAAGGTCTACGCCGACAACCGCGTTCTGCTCTATGTGCCGAAGGATTTCGCGCCCGCGCAACCGGCGCTGATGATCCTCTACTTCCATGGCCACGACTCGCGCCTCGTGCGCGACGTGGAGCGCCGCCAGGGGGTGCTGCATCAGGTCGAGCAAGCTGGCTTGAACGCCGTCGTGGTCGCCCCGCAATTCGCGCTCGAAGCGCCCGATTCCAGCGCCGGAAAATTCTGGCAGCCAGGCGCGCTCGCCACCTTCGTCGACGAAGCCGTCGGCCACCTGGCGCGCGTCAGCGGCAACAAGCGCATCACGCCCGCCCTCCAGAAGGCCCAGATCGTCATCATCGCCTATAGCGGCGGGTATGCCCCGGCCGCATGGGCGTTGCATCACGGTGGTATCAGCGACCGCATTGCCGGCGTCATTGTGCTCGATGGCATGTACGGCGAATATCAGAAGTTCGCCGACTGGATCGAGCAACGGCGGGACGCTTTCTTCATCACTGCCTACGGCGCATCCTCCCGCGATGGAAATATCGAATTGCGCCGGTTGATCGTCGATCGGCCCCATCGCACCGTGATGGGTCTGGCCGGGAAACTGGAACGCGGCGCGATCACGTTCATCGCTGCACCCTCCGAGGTCCGCCACCAGGATTTCGTGGCCTACGCCTGGACGCGAGACCCCATCACCGATTTGCTCATGCGTCTGCCCCAATATTCAAAACGCTGAGCGGCCAGCATCAGCCGCCGGCCCGCGTCGTTAGGGAAGCACCCTTCGCTCAATTGACCGGTTTGCGCTCGCCCGACCGCATAGTGGCGCTTTCACGGGCATCAGCCAGCCGCTCGTTGATCGATACGGGCGTTTGCGCTTCGCTGCGCCGTATCGCGCGACTGAGGAACGACTCTCGACCCTGCTCGTCTGTCGCATCTGTGGTGGAATGGATATCCGGGTCGTGGGTCAGAGCGGGCACCGGTTCGAAACCGAATTCCGGCATGGCCGGCAATTCCGGACGAGGAAGCGGGCCGACAGGCTCGATCGTCTCGCTGGACAGCTCTGCGGGGATACTACTCGCTGCTCCCAGCGCCACTTTGGCGTCGAACAGGTCGTCGGCGATCATCAGCGCAGTCATCACCAGAATGCGTTCATCGCCCACCGGCCCGAACTGGGCGGTCAATTGACCCAGACGGTTGTCGACATAAGCGGCCAACTCCAACAACCGCGGCTCTTCGCCGTCCCCACAGCGCAACTTGTACGATCGGCCGTTCAGCGTAACCGTGACCTGGCCCATAGCTCCCCACCAGCCGCCGACCGCAGTGGCTCCCGCGTGACATGCGGCAACCCGCGCGCCTCATCGTCTCGAAAATTACCGCGCGAGCCCGTTATGCAGAGAGTCGATCACCCAAGCAATGCGATCGAGCGCCTGGTCGCGCGCCGCCTCGAGCTCGACGATCCGGACGCGAGCGGTCGCGAGTTCGGTTTCGAGCCGATCGCGTTGCTGTTGCAGGTCCGTGATGAGGCTCTGGGAATCCCCGCGTGCGCTCTGCTCGGCATTCAGCCTCGCGGGCGACTCGAGCGTGGCCGATTTCTTCGATCTGGTAGCGTCTCGACCGGGCATGCAATGCACTCGTTTTGTCGCGCCTGCACAAAGCGCGTCGCGAGGGTCAGCATTACGTCGCGACGATGCGCTCGTCAATCGAGCTCGCCTGCCACAGTTGATCGAAAACACATTTTGCGTGCAGCCGCGGGCTTTCGCGCCGCGGCTGTCGGGGAATTCGGAGGGTTCGTGGCCCATCACGCCAAGGGTATGCTCGCATTTTGACCATTGCCGTTGGCGCGAATGGACGCCGGTCTGACCAGAGAAACGGGCGATCCCAGGCTCGTTTCGATTTTTTGGAACGTCGACAGCGCCTGCCCCACGACCTGATCCATGTTGTAATAGCGATAGGTCGCCAACCGTCCCACGAACCACACATTCTTCTGCGCCCGCGCCATGCTTTCATACCGCTTGAAGAGAGCTTGGTTCTCCGGCCTGGGGACCGGGTAGTACGGATCGCCGATGTCGGTCGGGTACTCGTACGTGAGACTCGTCTTGGCGTGCTTTTGCCCGGTCAGATGTTTGTATTCCGTGACGCGTGTATAGGCCTCCGTTTGTGGGTAGTTGATCACCGCGACGGGCTGATGCCACTCCGTATCCAGCGTGACGTGTTTGAACTGTAAGGAACGATACGGGAGTTTGCCGTGGCAGAAGTCGAAATATTCGTCGACCGGTCCCGTGAAGATCAAGCGACGGTGCGAAATGATGTCGCGCACGTCGCGATAGTCCGTCTGCAATAGCAGCGAAATGTGGGGGTTATCGAGGATTTTGTCGAACATGGCGGTATAGCCGTTGAGCGGCATATACTGGAACTTGTCCCCGAAATAGCGGTCGTCGCGATCCGTGCGTACGGGCACACGCGACGTGACGGATTTGTCGAGCTGGGAGGGATCGAGACCCCATTGCTTGCGCGTGTAATCGCGGAAGAATTTGTTGTAGAGATCGCGCCCCACGCGCCCCACGATCACGTCTTCTGACGTGCGCACTTCGTCGACTGGTTCGGCATTCTTCTGGAAGAACGCCTCCAACCCTTCGGAGTCGAGCGACAGCCCGTAGAGATTGTTGACCGTGTCGAGATTTATCGGAATTGGTAGCAACTTGTCATCGACATGCGCCAGAACGCGATGTTCATAGGGCCGCCACTTCGTGAATTGAGATAAATAGGAGAAGATCGACTCGGCATTCGTGTGGAAGATGTGCGGGCCGTATTTGTGAATAAGCAGTCCGTCGTCGTTGTAGGCGTCGAACGCGTTACCCGCGATGTGCGGTCTACGATCGACGATAATGACGCTTTCTTTGCGCTGGCTGGCGATACGTTCCGCCAAAACACTGCCCGCAAAACCTGCGCCTACAATCATCCAGTCATACATTGTGCTGATACCTGTTTGGGGGAATTCGATGCCTGAACAACTCGGTGCGGGGCGTCTCGGTTCCAGACCAGGGCTCGGCGCCCGGTCGAAAACCCAGCCCGTCGCAGCCAAGGGAACAAGTTGTCGGCGTTGGCCGTTTACTCCTCGTCCCCGGCATTCAATGGTATGGTGTTCAATGAGTATTTCGGCTCGACAGTCAGCAGACGGCGCGCGCCGCCCGATCCTCGTGTGCTTTTCACATCTGCGGTGGGATTTTGTTTTCCAACGACCACAGCATCTTTTGTCGCGTGCGGCGCGTGGCTGGTCGGTGTTTTATATCGAGGAGCCGCGCTTCGAAGGTCGCAATGAACCGCGCCTCGAGCACAGCACCACCCAGGAGGGCGTCGAGCGCCTCGTGCCAGTGCTTGCCGAAGGGTCGAGCCAAGAAGATGTGATTGCGCACCAGCGCTCGCTCGTGGACGCCTTCCTCGCGCGCCTCCCGGCCCCACCCTCGGTTGCGTGGTATTACACACCGATGGCGCTGCGTTTCACTGAACACCTGCGCTTTCCCGTCGTCGTCTATGATTGCATGGACGAGTTGTCGAATTTCCGCGGCGCGCCGCCCGAACTCACGCGGCTGGAAGCGCGTCTCCTCGAGCGAACCGACGTCGTGTTTACGGGTGGCCACAGCCTCTATGAATCGAAACGCAAGCGGCATGGCAACGTGCATGCCTTTCCCAGCAGCGTGGACACCGCCCACTTCGCCCCCGCCCGCGACCGTTCCATCGCCGAGCCCGCCGATCTAGCGCGGATCGCCAAGCCACGCATCGGCTATTTCGGCGTGATCGACGAGCGCATCGATCTCGATCTGATCGAAGCGGTCGCCATGGCGCGACCGGAATGGCAAATTGTGATGATCGGCCCCACCGCGAAGGTCGATCCCGCAGCGCTTCCCAAGCAGGCCAACATTCATTGGCTGGGCATGAAGAAATACGCCGAGCTTCCCCGCTATCTGGCGGGCTTCGATGTTGGCTGGATGCCGTTCGCGATCAATGACGCAACGCGCTTCATTAGTCCCACCAAGACGCCGGAGTTTCTGGCGGCTGGCATCCCCGTCGTCTCGACGCCCGTGGCCGATGTCGTGCGCTCGTGGGGAAGCGAGGACCTGGTGGCCATTGCTGGCGACACACCGTCGTCGCTCGCCGCCATCGACCAAATGTTGGCACGCCAACCCGCAGGCGCGTGGCTGTCGAAAGTCGACGTCAAGTTGGCGGAAGGTTCGTGGGATACGACGTGGGGCCGGATGAAGGACGTGATCGAAGCCAAGCAGGAGCCGGAGCGAGTCGTCTCTGCCGCCAAGACGGCGGCCGCCCGCTAACGAGCAGTCCGACGGCCAAAGCGAGAGGCGGGCTCCCATACCGCCTCTGCTCCGGCGCGTTCATCGCGAACCGGCCACCGACCTCGGCAAACGGCTGACCACGACCACATTTGTTCCAACGCTCACGCGTGATCCCAGATCGATGACGTGGGCGTTGAGCATGCGAAAACAGCCCGATGACGCGGCTTGGCCGATCGTATTGGCGTCATTCGTGCCGTGAATGCGATAGAGCGACGTTCCCAGATAAAGCGCCCGCGCGCCCAGTGGATTGCGCAGCCCACCCAGCATTTTTTCAGGCAAGTGGGGCTCGCGTTGACGCATCTCGGCGGGCGGGTGCCAATCGGGCCAATCGGCGATGCGAGAGATTTTCTCGGTCCCCGTCCACGAAAATCCCTCGCGGCCCACGGAGATCGGATAACGCAACGCAGACCCACCGCTCTCGATCAGCAACAGTTGCTTGCCGTGCGTATCGATGACGATCGTGCCCGGCTCATAGGACCCCATGAAGGATACGCGTTGCGGGCGCATCGGTGCAATGTCGGGCCGACCACCGCCGTCCAGCACCTTCGGGCCAGGAATGGCGGCGTTACCGCGCCACGAGCGGCGATCATCATCGTCATCGTCGTCATCGCGTTCATAGCGTTCATAGCGGTTCCATGAGCGGGCGCGGTTCCAACGCGGTTCATTCCACCGATCGTCGGCGCGTGGCCGACGGCGGTCTTCGTACCAACTGTTGGGGACCGGCCCGCGCCAGCGCTCGCTGTTGGCGCGCTGATCTGAATCATCGGGGTCCCTGAAAATGTCGCGTCCACGACTTTGAGCGGACGCGATGTCGGCCGTGATCAACAGGACGGCGGCGGTGGTCAGCAAACGATACATGTGACGATCCCATGACGCGACGAAGACACGAGCGAGCTTCTTGCGCTAGGAAGATGGTGAGAGTGTGCGCTCAGGTAAAGGGCCGGGCTCGCACTTTTGCGTGGAGCGCCAACGCCCTATACTCGGGCTTTTGCATCAATACGAGCACAAGAGGAGTTCCCCATGGCCAACGACATTCCCGCAATCGAAGCCGTCATTCAGACCTACTTCGACGGTCTTTACGAGGGCGACACGAAAAAACTCGCCGCCGCGTTCCACGAGGTCAGCCACCTTTATTCGGCGGGGCCCGATGGGGTGCAGGACTTGCCACGGTCCAAGTGGTTCGAGGCGGTGGCTAGTCGCCCGTCGGGCAAGGCGCGCGGCCTCGAGCGTCGCGATCGGATCGTGTCCATCGACATGAGCGGTCCTGAAACCGCCTTCGTCAAAGTGGAATGCCAACTGCCGCCGCGTTTCTTCACGGACTATCTGCTGCTGCTCAAGGGCGCTGACGGCTGGAAGATCGTCTCGAAATCTTTCCGGGCCGACGTGAAGGAGTAGCGCCGTTCGCAAGGGATCAGCGCCGCGTCGGGCTCAGTTTGCGTTCTGGGTTGGACCAGCGCTGTCGTGAGCCATCGCGGCGCGCCGCTCCGTCACGGCCAGCACCACGATGCCGGCGACGATCAGCAGTGAGCCAACACCCTGCAACCAGGTCAACCTCTCGCCCAGCCACACCATCGAGACGATCAGCACGGTCACCACGTGGCCGTGCACGGCGGCGAAGGCCGGGCCGACGGCTGCGTGCTTGAGGATCGACGTGTACGTCAGGAAGGCCGCGACATAGCAACCGATGATGATGAGCACGAACGGCTCGCGCCCGACGCGCGCCAACCACGCCGGATCGAGCGTGAAAGCGCCGATCCGATCGCCGGCCAGCTTGATCAACACATTGGAAGTCGTGTCGAGCGTCAGCAACAGGAGAAACCCGATCACGATGGCTCTATGCATCAGCCCCCCACGCCCACGAGGAGCACACCCGCCGCAATCAGACCGACGGCAGTCGCGCGCGATGGGGTGATCATCTCATTGAAAAAGATACGACCGCCGATCATGACGCCGGCGATGGTGATGCTGCCGACCATGACGCCTTGCGATAACGGCACCAGCGACAGAAAACCCAGCCACGCCAAAAACAGCGCCACGAACGCCACCACCGCCAGCCACAACAACGGCTGCACGATCAGAGCCATGACGAATGCCGAGCCCGTCGATGTGCGCGCCCGCATCGAGGCCGACTTCAATAGCAGGTGCGAACCCGTATCGAGCACCAGCACGGCCAGAAGAAGAAGCCAAGCTGTCAGCGTCATCGGTTGGCCGTCACAGGGGCGCTGGAGGCCGCCGCCAGTCGCACCAATTCCGGATCGTTGCGCTCGAAGTCGAAAAACGGCGCCAGGGGTTTGGCCAACCGATTGACGATGCCGTTGCGGAACCTGAAATAGAGCCAGCGCCGCTCGATGCTGCCGCCGAATAGCAGCTTGGCGGAATAGGACGTGGCCCCCATCTCGATCTCGGGAATGTTGTTGGCGATGGCGAATTCGATCATTTTCAGCCAGTTGACGAAGTACAGATTGTGCTCTCGTGCTTCGGGGTACTTCATGCCGATCTTGTTGGCAATGATGGACGTTTCGCCGATCAAGAAAACTTGGAAGCTCAATAGAGCATCATCCTTCCAGCACAGCATCAGCCGCGCCTTGTCGCCCATCTGCTCCATGATCCGTCGAATATACTGCGGGTGGACTTGTTCGAGATCACCGTAATCGACACTGCTCTGGGCGAGCGTCGCGGCCAATAGAGCGTTGATTTCGTCTTCGAGGCCGGCAACGGAGCTTCGGTATTCGATCCGCAGGCCAGCCGCGCTGCGCATCTTGCGTTTGAGATAAGAACCCGTTTTGGAGGGCAGGCTCGACAGGTAGTGATCGAGGCTCGCGTAAGGCAGCGGCAGCATGACCACGGGAACGCTGGTGACCCGGGTGTAGCCAGCTTCGGAGAGCTGCGGATGGAATTCCTCGGCCTCGACGGCAAGGCTTTTGAGCGCCAAGATGTCGGCTTTGCGGGCCTCCCCCTCGGCAGCCAACCCGGTGAGGAGTTCACCGAACTTGGCCCGCCGATCGACAGGATCGAGGTCGCCAGCGAGGCCCAGGCTGAAATTATCCGACTGGGGCGACCCCAACCCGAGTACATCGAGTTGTAGAAGCGTTGGCGCTTTGGCGCTCACCCAGTCTGTCGCCTTGCGCAAGCCACCTTGAAATGGGGTATCGAGACGATAAGCCGTCTGGAAGAGCGGCGCGGCGGCGATCAATCGGGCGCCGTCGCGTAGCGTCATCGCACCCAGCGAAACCCCGGGACCAGGCACGGCTTCGAACGCCCGGTAGAGATCGTAACTCTCCGCATTTCCTGGATAAAGTGTATTCCATTCAATCTTGTCGACGGAACCCAGACTGGCGTGGATTTCCGTGGCTTGGGTAACCGTGCCCCCGTTTCGGAGAACTCTCGTCGCGGTGAGTGCGCTGGGCCCCGCAGAGCCGGCAAGGTCCTGGCTCTGGATAGCAACTTTCTTCGTCATGGCCTGCCCTCCTCGCCTCCCGGTGCGCGTCATCGAATCATCGATCGATCGGTTTCGCGTAAGTACTGGTGAATGCTTTATGAGTTATAGCTGAGGTGCGCCGGCCCATCCGCCAAGGCCAGCTAACGTCTTAATTGTGCGCTCCGTTCAAATCCTAACTGTTTGGAATGATCCCGTCGTGAAAGGTCCCCGCGTCCTCCTCGTCATCGGCGGCGGCATCGCCGCCTACAAGTGCCTGGATCTGGTCCGGCGCGCCCGCGAGCGTGGGCTGTCGATCCGCGTGGTCATGACCCGGGCTGCCACCGAATTCGTCACGCCGCTGGCCGTCGGCGCCCTGACCAACGAGCGGGTCTTCCAGGACCTATTCAATCTGGATGACGAGCGCGAAATCGGACACATCCGGCTGTCCCGTGACGCTGAGCTGATCGTCGTCGCGCCCGCCACAGCCGACCTCATGGCGAAGATGGCGGGCGGTCATGCCGATGATCTGGCAACCGCTGTTCTGCTGGCCGCCGATAAACCGGTGCTGATCGCCCCCGCTATGAACCCGCGCATGTGGCTCCACCCGGCCACTCAACGCAATATGGCGCTGTTGCAGGCCGACGGCGTCCACGTCATCGGCCCAAATGCGGGCGAGATGGCGGAGCGCGGAGAAGCAGGCCCCGGCCGCATGGCCGAGCCGGCCGAGATTTTGCAGCGCATAGAGGCGCTCATCTCTTCGCCTCGCCACAACACGAAAGGACCGCTGGCGGGCCACCACATTCTCGTCACGTCCGGGCCGACGCACGAGCCGATCGACCCTGTGCGCTACATCGCGAACCGGTCGTCCGGCAAACAGGGCGCAGCCATCGCCGCCGCCGCCGCCCAAGCCGGCGCCAGTGTCACATTGGTGTCCGGCCCGACCCACCTGCCCACACCGCCAGGGGTTCACCTCGTCGCCGTTGAAACGGCTGCTCAAATGCTTGCCGCGGTCGAAGCCGCGCTGCCAGCGGACTGTGCGATCTTCGCGGCAGCCGTCGCCGACTGGCGCGTCGTCAATGCGACCAACCAGAAAATCAAGAAGACGGCCAAGCTGGCGACCCCGCGTCTGGAACTCGCCGAGAACCCCGACATTTTGAAAACCGTTGCCCACTTGCCTCCCGGCCAGCGCCCGCCATTGGTCATCGGCTTTGCCGCAGAAACGCAGTCGGTCATCGAACACGCGAAAAAGAAGCGCAAGACCAAGGGCTGCGATTGGATCGTGGCGAACGACGTGAGCCCCGCGACCGGCATCATGGGCGGTGATCGCAACACGGTCCATCTCGTCACCGCCCGCGGCGTCGAGGATTGGCCCGAGATGGACAAAGCGGACGTCGCGCGCCGCCTCATCGCAGCCGTCGCCGTCCACCTTGCCGAAACGACGGACAGGGCCTGATCGGATGGCCAAGCAGAAATCCACCGCTGCCCCGCGCGTCCAAGTGATGCGATTGGCCCATGCCGAGGGTCTGGACTTGCCGACCTATAAAACTGTCGACGCAGCCGGCATGGATCTGCTCGCCGCTGTCGATGCGCGCACACCGCTCCACATCGCGCCGGGCAAATGGATCGCTGTGCCAACCGGCTTGGCGCTGGCGCTGCCGCGCGGCACCGAAGGGCAGGTGCGCCCCCGCTCGGGTCTGGCGCTGCGCCACGGCGTCACCGTCCTCAACAGTCCAGGCACGATCGATGCCGATTATCGGGGCGAGGTTCAGGTTCTCCTGATCAACCACGGCCCCGACGCCTTCGAAATTCAGCGTGGCGATCGCATCGCGCAACTGATCGTGGCCCCCGTCGTGCAGGTGGCAATGACGGAAGTCGGGCAGTTGAGTGACACGGCCCGAGGCGTCGGCGGGTTCGGGTCGACTGGCGTGCGCAGCGCGACGAAGCCCGCAGCAGCTACCAAGCCCACACGCTAGAAAGTCTCCAAAAACGTCCCCACGCGCGCCGTCGCAAAAAGAACGCGGTTATCGAAATCGCGCCCATAAACGAAACCCCTTGCTCCGAAGCGAACCTGCTCCGCGAACTGTCGTTCGATGGTCCGCGTTCCGCTACAATGCTGTGTTCGTTGGGCGAACTTGTCGTTGAAACCGACCCGAGCCATATGCAGGCTGATGCCCGCGCAAGGAGACCGCCGTCATGACCGCCACGCCCCAGATCAAAACACTGTCCGCGCTCTCTCGAACGGGTCATGGCAAGGTCTACGACGACATCACACAGACCTTCGCCAACACGCCCCTCGTTCGGTTGTCACGGATGGCGGCCGCAGCCAATGCCAAGGCTGAAATCCTTCTCAAGTTGGAGTTCTTCAACCCACTCTCTTCGGTCAAGGATCGCATTGGCGTCGCCATGATCGATGCGCTTGAAGCATCGGGTCGCTTGAAGCCTGGTGGTGTGCTGGTCGAACCGACGTCGGGCAACACAGGCATCGCGCTGGCCTTCGTGGCGGCCGCCCGCGGCTACAAACTGATCCTCACCATGCCCGAGTCGATGTCGATCGAACGCCGGAAAATTTTAGCGTTTCTGGGCGCTGAACTGGAGTTGACGCCACGCGAGAAGGGCATGAAGGGCGCCATCGCGCGCGCCGAGGAAATCCTGGCGGCGACACCTGGCGCCATCACGCCCGGCCAGTTCGACAACCCGGCTAATCCTCTGGTGCACGAGAAAACGACGGCGGAGGAAATCTGGGCCGATACGGGTGGCAAAATCGACGCCCTCGTCGTGGGCGTCGGCACGGGTGGCACCTTGACGGGCTGCGCACGGGTGCTGAAGGCGCGCAATCCAAACATCCAGATCATCGCTGTCGAACCGACCGCCAGCCCCGTTCTGTCGGGTGGATCACCCGCCCCTCATAAAATCCAAGGCATCGGCGCGGGCTTCGTCCCCTCGATCCTCGAGCGTGAGCTGATCGACGAGGTCATCAAGGTGCCCAACGAGATGGCCTTCGAAGTCTCGCGCATGCTGGCCAAGCTCGAGGGCATCCCGGGCGGCATCTCCACCGGGGCCAATTTGGGGGCCGCGCTGACGGTCGCGACACGCCCCGACATGGCGGGCAAGACGATCGTGACGTTCGCACCCTCGGCGGCGGATCGCTACCTGTCGACAGAGCTCTTCCCAGACCCATGAGCGTCCTATTTTGGCGCAGTCGTTAACCGATCGGCAATCGTGATCATTCATCCTCTGCGGTGGAAACAACGCCAATCTCGGCGTACCGCTGGAGTGGATGAGAGATGAAACGCATGTGCCGTAGCGTTTTGCGCCCCGTTGCAGCATTCGCGGCATCCGGCCTGATGTGGTCGATTGCGGCCGCCCCGATGGCGGGGGCCAAAGACAGGACGGACACGATCGAGGCGGCTGCGATCAGCACCGGGTCGACGCCACTGTCCCAGGACGGCCGTACCCGCAACCCCGTGCCGTCTTCGACCTTCACCATGTCGATGGTTCCGCTCGACATGCGCCTATTGCCGCCGTCTGCCTTCGAAGACTGGGACGAAACCCAGTCGACCCGGCTGAGGTGATCAGCCGCTCGTGCTGGGCATGTCGTCGGGCATTCTAACGGGACCAAAGAGGCCTTTTTCGCGCAGCATTTTCAGGATTGCGATGCGCAACTCCGTCGAAACGTCGCCACCCTTGTAGACGTCCGACATCACGACGCGGATGGTGAACTCCAGGTTCGTGCTGGTAAACGAATCGAACGTCACCGAGGGCGGCGGTGTTTTCAGCACTTCGGGATGGGCATCGGCGCAGGAGCGCAGAATCTCGAGAACCCGCTCGGGATCGAGGTTTCCATCGAGCGTAATCTTGATCGCGGACCGCCCCATCTGGTTGCGGTGCGTCCAGTTGATGACGCGGCTGCTGATCAATTCCGCATTGGGTACGATCAAGCTCGAGCGATCGAACGTCTCGATTTCCGTCGATCGCACGCTGATGCGACGCACGTTGCCCTGGTCGCCGCCGATCACGATCCAATCGCCGACCTTGATCGGTCGCTCGACGAGGAGAATGAGGCCGGATACGAAGTTGTTGACGATCGACTGCAACCCGAAGCCGATGCCGACCGACAAGGCGCCCGCGACGATGGCGAGGCTCGTGATATCGAACCCCGCATAGGAGACCGCGAGCAGCAGCGCCAATGCCATGCCAGCATAACCGACGGCCGTGTCGATTGAATTGGCGATGCCGGCGTCCATCCGCGAATGCGAGAGCACCTGATCGCGCAGCCACCGTTGCACCAATCGCGTGACGAACAACATGGCCGTGAAGAGGGCGAGGCCCATCAGGATGCGAAACAGCGAAATGCGGAATTGGCCGACTTCGAACCCAAAGAGCAAGGCGCGCATCCAATCGCGGATCTCGTCGCTGGCATAACCCCACTGCATGAACAGCAGCGGCACGGCCAGCAGGATCAGCGTCAACGTGCCGGTGAATTCGACCAGCCATGTGATCTGGCGACGGCGCGCGCCTTCCAGTCCGAATTTCGCGCCGAGTTTCTCGCCAATGAAGCTCGTGCTGTCGCCCCGACCCCGTGTGGCCGAACGGATGGCCAGATAAACCAGGACGACCGTGCCCAGCACGATGCCGCTGAGGACGAGCTGGTGCGCGATGAACCGACCGAAGGCCACATAGCCCAGCATCGAAGAAATCAAGATCGCGCCAGCCACGAGCCACAACGGGCCCTTCACCCATAATGGCGAATGACGCGTCACCACGCCCGGCATGTACTCGTGGCCGTTCACGGGTCGGTCAGGGCCGAGCTGCGGCTCGAACCGGGTCAACAGAAGGGCGACCAGCATCGCCACGTTGATCAGCGCGACGAAGAAGGCCTGAATGACGGTCACGGTCAGGGGCGCGTAGACGACGCGACTGAGTTCGAGCAGCACCGTGTCGAACACGTAGACGCCGACGAAAGCCGTAAAGGCAATCACCAGTCGGCGGGCGGTGGCGTCCGACACCGGGATCATGCGCCAAGCCGGGTGTCGTGGCGCCAATGTCGTGCGCAACAGCGCCGACGCGGCCGAATAGACGAGCACGCCT
>JANOKV010000111.1:0-16909 GCA_031419415.1 Hyphomicrobiales bacterium
ACGAGATCTGCACGTCGGGTCGATTCAACTCGGCTTTGGAGCGCACGAAGGCGATGCCGTTGCCGGCGGAGTACGTGAGAATGCCATCGCCGAACAATGCCCATCGGGCCACCTGCCAGGCGAGGCGTGGACCACGCGACAACTCGTTGACAGTCGTGCGACCGACCACCTTGCGCACGACACGAGCGACATAGTGATCGTGGAAATTATAGCCGACGCCAGGCAGTGCCACCTTCACGGGCACACCGATCGATTGCAGGTGCTCGGGATTGCCGATGCCCGATAGCTGAAGCAATTGCGGCGAATTGATCGAACCGCCGCAGATGATGGTCTCGCGTTTGGCGGTGACGGGCACGGCGTCGCCCTTACCCATGCCGCGCGCGAACGTGACGCCCGAGACGCGGTTGCCCGAGTAATTCAATTGCGTGACCAGGACGCCCGTTTCCACCGTCAGGTTCGGCCGTTTCATCGCTGGCCGCAAAAACGCCCGCGCCGTCGACATGCGCCAGCGGCCGGACCGCGTCTGCTGCACGTAACCGATGCCTTCTTGATAGGCGCCGTTGTAATCGGGATTGTATTTCAGTCCGACTTGCTGGCCCGCCTTGACGAAGTCATGCGTCAATGGATGATGCCCGCTGTAATCTTCCACGACCAGCGGCCCCGACTTGCCGCGATAGACCGGATCGCCCGGCAGGTACGTCTCCGACTTTTTGAAGTAGGGCAGAATTTCATCGTAACTCCAGCCACGGCATCCCATGGCGGCCCAGTCGTCGTAATCCTCCCGTTGGCCGCGCACCTGCATGACACCGTTGATCGAAGATGACCCACCGAGCACGCGACCGCGCGGATAGAGTATCCGCCGACCTTTGGTCTGCGCCTCGGGCTCGGTGTGATAGACCCAATTGACGGCTGGGTTATCGAGCAGCTTGAAGAAGCCTGCCGGGAAATGAATGTAGGGGTTCTTGTAGTCGGTCGGCCCTGCTTCGAGGACGATTGCCGTATAGCGGCCCGATGCCGTCAATCGATCCGCCAGCACGGAGCCCGCCGATCCCGATCCCACGATCACGTAGTCGTATTCCAAAGGCCCATCCTCCCCGCAAATCTCTCCGGGAAAGTCTAGGCGGGTCGGGGCAGGCGCTGCAACGCCGACGTTGTCACAAAAAGCCCGAACGCCTAGCTGCGTTTGCCGAAGCTGAGACGACCCCCCGTCAAAGGCGGCCGTGGTTTTTTGCGCCGGCCAGCGTCCTCGGGCATCGCACGCGCGGCATTGCCAAGGCCCGCCTCTCCGGAATCGCCCAGCGGGCCGTCAGCCGGTGTCAGCACGTCTAAATCGTCGTTGACCACCACCTTTTGCAGGTGGCGCCATGCCATGATCGCGACTGCGATCGTCATGCCCATCAGGACACCAAGCAGCATCACGATCTCGAATGGGAGAAACAGACCGCTGTCACTGCTCTGCAATGTAACGTCCGCTCGGGCTTCGATCGACACGAAGGACAGCAAGACCGTGCAGATGGCGATCAGCACCGCAAATGACATTGATTGCCCCTCCAACCGCGACTTCGCTTGATTCTACGACAATTCCAATGTTCGAAAGACGAACCAAATCGATTAATTTTGAGTGAAATTTGCAGAAAACGATCGCCAATGCCGCCTTCAGGCGGGGGCGCCGGGGCAGTGTGGCGGGCTTCAGCGATCTCCTTGGCGGCTGCGCTCCACCCATCGGGCAATGGCGATCATACCTGCCGCCACGCCGCCGAAGCCACCGGCGATCACCAGCATCACGATCAGAATGGGCGCCAGTTCCCACACGATCAGCCCGGTGATCACAGAGAGCGTCGTGATCAGCCAAACGCGCACCAGCAGAGCGAAATCCATCGTTGTCACCCAATCGCGATGCCTGCGAACGGCGATGCAAGTGGGTATCGCCCACCCGTTCGACCCGCTATACCCGCCCCCATGCCATCAATCGAGCACAACCACATGCGACTTTTCCTTCTCGCAGCCGGCGGCGGGGCCATCGGAGCGGGCGCCCGCTATCTGGTCAACGTAGTGTGCGCCGCTTGGCTGGGTGCGGCCTTTCCCTGGTCAACGGTCGTCGTCAACGTCGTCGGCTCGTTCGCGATGGGTGTCATCATGGCCGCCTTGTCGGGCGGCTCAGCCGAATGGCGCATGTTCCTGGCCACCGGCATTCTGGGTGGCTTCACGACGTTTTCCGCCTTCTCGTTCGATGCCTGGACCCTCATCGAGCGCCAGCAGACGGCGCTCGCCCTCGCTTACATCGCGGGCTCCGTCGTCCTTTCCATCGGCGGGCTCATTGCGGGCCTGTCTGCGACCCGAGCGATGTTGCCATGAACGATCCCCTCGAGACACTCGTCGTGGGCCCCCGTGAGGGCGGCCTCCGGCTCGATCGCTGGTTCCAGATCCATTTTCCAACGCTGACGCACGGCTACCTGCAGAAACTGCTGCGCACGGGCCAGGTGCGCATCGATTCCAAGCGCGTCCAGGCCAATGCCCGCTTGGAGACAGGCCAGCAAATTCGCGTCCCCAAAGTGGTGCGCGATCCGGCCAAGACCAAACCGTCGCTGGTCCCGCCTGCGGGCCTCTCCAAAGCCGACCGCGATTTCATCGAAAAGATGATCCTGTACGAGGACGAGGACGTGGTCGTCCTCAACAAGCCGTTCGGCATTGCCGTGCAGGGCGGCACCGGCACCAAGCGTCACATCGATGGCATCCTGGCGGGCATGGTGGACCGCTTCGGCGACCGGCCGCGCCTCGTCCATCGGCTCGACCGCGATACGACGGGCGTCCTCCTCGTCGCCAAGCACCGCGAGGCGGCCGCAAAACTCGGCAAGACCTTTCAAACGCGCTCCGCGGCCAAAACGTATTGGGCGCTGGTGCGCGGCGTTCCCCATCCCGCGCAGGGCAAGATCGAGGCCGCCCTCGTCAAGGCGGCGAGTGCGGACGGCGATGACAAGATGCGCAAGTCCCTGCCCGGCGAGCAAGACAAGGCCATGCACGCGCTGACGCACTACAGCGTGGTCGATCGCGTCGGCCGCAAGGCGGCCTGGGTCTCGCTGAAACCGGTCACCGGTCGCCAGCACCAATTGCGTGTGCATATGACGATGCTCGGTTTCCCCATCGTCGGCGACACCAAGTACACGATCGAAGGCGGGCCTCAACTTCCCGAGGAAATCGTCGACAAACTGCACCTGCACGCGCGCCGCCTCGTCATTCCCCATCCCAGCGGGAAATCCAAGACCATCGACGTGACCGCGCCTCTGCCCGAGCACATGCTGGCCACGTGGTCGTTGCTCGGCCTCGACCCCAACCGGTTCGATGCCTGAGGGCCAGCCGCAATGGCGAGAACGCCCCCGCTACGCCTGCTCCACGCCCAGGGCGATCTTGAACCGACGCGCGATCGCGGCGCCGTCCTTTTCGGGAAGCCGCCAGGGATCTTCAGTGATGGCGATCTTGGCCACCGCGAAGGCAGGGCCGGGTTTCGTGAAGAGGTGGTCGGCCAGCGCCGCAGCCTGCCCCTGCTCGGTGACGTGCATCGTCTCGGCAATGCCGAAGCCGCGCGCGATGGCGCACAAGTCGGTCCGGTTTCCCGATAACCCCCGTTGCCGACCGGTCTCCGAAAACGACTCGTT
Organism: Hyphomicrobiales bacterium; assembly: GCA_031419415.1. Lineage (GTDB taxonomy): Bacteria > Pseudomonadota > Alphaproteobacteria > Rhizobiales > Hyphomicrobiaceae. Next base: position 3,654 of record JANOKV010000111.1, read on the forward strand.
GTCGAGCACCAGAATGCCCAGGTTGGCCGGCGCCTGATCGGCGACGACCCCGAGCGAACCGATGCCCATCAACATTTCGCCGTCGCCCGTGATGACGACGATGCGGCGCGACGGCTGCGCCAAGGCCAACCCCAAGGCGGTCGGAACGGCGAGCCCCATGCCGCCCCAGGAATAAAGATATTCGGGCGAGTCACCGGCTGCGAAAATATCCCACGTCGGGCTCCCTAGCCCCGGCACGATCAACGCGCCGTTGCGGCGAGACAGCAATTCGGCGACGAACGGGCGTCGCTGAATCTTGTTGGAGGTCGGCTGCGGCGTCGTCGGGTTCGTGCTCATGGCTGGTTCTCTCCCCGCGCTCACTTCTGGCCGAAGCCCTTGGCGCCGATAATGCGCTGACTGACGAGGACGGCAGCCGACAATGGCCCGTTGAACGCCATGTCGGCGGCGGCAGCGAACACTTCGCCGACCTCCTCGGGCCGATCGACAGGAAAGCATTTGACGCCGACCGCTTCGAGGCAGGGGCGCACGGCTTGACCCATCGGCACCTGCCAAGGATTGAACTCACCCCACTGTCCACGCATCGTCACCAGCATCAGGCAGGGCGCGCGCAACGTGGTCGGATGGCCCAGCGCATTGATGCAGTTGCCCACGCCCGACGACTGCATGGCGATCATCGACCGCTTGCCCCCGAGCCACTGGCCGGTCACGACACCCATGCCCTCTTCTTCCGTGGACAAGGTGACGAGGCGCATTTTCGGATCGGCCTCGACCATTTGAAGGAGGCGGATCAAGCCACCATCGGGAATGGTGCAGACCGTCTCGATGTTGCGCGCCTTGATTTCGCGGAACACGTCCTGCGACCAGTGCGTCGTCGTGGCTTGCGACATGTGCTCCGTCCCATTGCGTCCAGGTGATGAAATGCTTCGGGCGCGACTTTTGGCGTCTCGCGCGGCCTGGGTCAACCTCGGTCATTCTCGACCGCATTTTCCCGGCTGACAAAATTCCCACCCAGCGGAGGGGGGATCACCCATACCGCAAACAGATCGCACACAGCCCGTCCGTTGCCGCGCAACGGCGCGCTCATGCAGAGTCCTGAAACGAGGCCGGTGTGGCAGGCGGCAGCGGGCCGCTTGCCCGCCGATCACGCGAAGCCGGCTTTCGACGGCAGGCCGCTGCCCTTGAGCAAGCGCACCACGGGACACATACCGGTGAACGACGCCTGGATCAGATGGGCGCCCAAGATCCCCGTCAGCCAGAGCCACTTGGGGCTGTGATAAACGCCGAGCAGAACGCTTCCCAAGACGACGACGCCAACGACCAGAAGGATGGCACGCTCGAGTGTCATGGCTTTCTCCTCAGCGGTTCAAGATCACGCCGAACAAACCTCAGGGTACGACCAATAGGTTTTGAAGTCTATTCGGCATCACTGGTTCACCGCCGAACGGTCCCGAGTTTCTGCAATAGGCGTGCGGCGTCGGCAGCGATGATGCGGACCACGTCGCCCGCCTGCTCGACGCGGTCGATCAACGCCGCGCTCTGGCCGCTGGGCAGGACGCCATATTCGATGTCGCCCTCGATGCGTCCGCGATAGGACGCCGCCTCGCCGACGTCGCGGAGTTGATGCGGATAGGCTTTGATTTCGGATTCGCGCCCTTCCCAAGACTTGGTGAATGAATTTCGGATCATCCGGTTGGGTTTTCCGGAATGGGCGCGCGTCACGACCGTGCCGTCCTCGTCGATCTCGGTGATGCGGTGTTTGTAGTTGTCATGGCCGCGCGCCTCGGCCGTGGCAATGAACCGAGTGCCCATCCAGACGCCCACTGCCCCCAGCGCCAGGGCGGCGACGAGCCCGCGCCCGTCCGCCAAACCGCCCGCCGCGACCACCGGGATGGCGACGTGATCGACGACGCGCGGGACGAGCACCATAGTTCCGACGCGGCCCACATGCCCCCCACCCTCGTGGCCCGATGCGATGACCGCATCGACGCCTGACCGCTCGACGGCCTTGGCCTGCTTCGCCGTGCCGACGAGCGCCATCACCTTGACGCCGGCAGCGCGCGCCTGCTCCATGATGGGGCCAGGATCGCCCAGACCCGCAACGATGATCGGCACACCTTCCTCGAATGTCACGTCGATGTGGGCGCGGACTTCGCGTTCATAGGCCGCGATGGTTTCACCGCCACCGACTGTGCGCGCGAACAAGATATCGACGCCGAACGGCCTATCGGTCTGGTCCTTGGCAATGCGGATTTCTTCGCGCAAGCGCTCGGGCGCCATGTATGCCGATCCGATGCATCCCAATCCGCCCGCATTCGAAACGGCAGCGGCCAAGGGGCCATACGCCACCTGGTACATTCCCGCTTGGCAGATCGGATAGCGAATGCCGAGCAGGCGGCACAGAGGATTATCGGCGAAGATGTCATCCGGGGTCATGGCGGGCTCGCGGGTTCGCTGGTTTCGGGTCGAGTATAGACGGCGGCGCGTCGAGCGTCAGGCCAACCCACCGGCGGGTATGCTACGATCGGCGAGACCCATGCTGGAGGACTGATGATGGCCAAAATCGAATGGGAGACGCGGGGCGCGGTTCGCGACGTTCGTTTGAACCGCCCCGAAGCCCGCAATGCGCTCGATTCCGCAATGGTGGAGGAGCTCCGCCACATCTTCGAAACGCCGCCGACCCCCACCGAACGCGTGGCCGTCATTCGCGCCGCCGGCTCCGTCTTTTGCGCCGGCCTAGATCTGCGCGAGCAGGCCCGCTCGGCCGAGGGCGCCTCAGCCATCGAGCGCATGCTGGCAGCCGTGGAGGCGTTCCCGTTACCCGTCGTCGCCGTCGTGCAAGGGGACGCCATTGCCGGTGGCAACGAACTGGCGCTGCATTGCGATTTCGTCGTCGCCAGCACCTCGGCGCGGTTCGGCATGTCGCTCGCCCAGATCGGCATGTCGACGAGCTGGTTTCTGACCAAGAAAATCATGGAGGTCGCAGGCCCCGTCGCCACGCGCCGCATTCTGCTGCTCGGTGATCCCCTGTCTTCGGTTGAAATGCACCGCCTGGGCATCATTTCGCATCTGGCGTCGGCGGCGGAATTGGACGCGACGGCGCAGACCGTCATCGATCGCCTCGCCGCCAACGCGCCCCTGTCGTTGAAAACGATGAAAGCCCTGATCGTACGTGAGATGGCCTTTCGCGATGCCATCCCGCACGGCGATATCGACGCCCTAGTCGAGATCGTGCGCACCAGTGCCGACGCCGCCGAAGGGATCGCGGCCCGCCTCGCCAAGCGCGCGCCGCAGTTCAAAGGCCAATAGCTCGCGCGCTTTCAACCGACCTTGAAATAGTCCGGGCGTCCCGTCGGCCAGGGGTCACCCCAACATTGTTGGCCGCCGTCGATCGTCAACACTTCGCCGGTGATAAATTTGCCTGACGCTGCCCCCAGATAGACGCAAGCCTCCGCGATATCCCAGGCGTCGCCGGGGTGTTTCATCGGGTTGGCCTCGAAATACGTCTTGGCCCCCTCGGGTGGATAGTGCGCAAATCCCGAGGTCTCGAGGCATCCAGGCGCCAGACAATTGACGCGAATACCATGCGGCGCCCATTCGACGGCGACGCTCTTCGACGCATAGATGACGCCCGCGCGCGCCGCCGCCGTATGCGCGATGCCCGGCATGCCGCGCCACACGTCGGCGGTGATGTTGATGATGTTGCCCTGCCCCGCATGCGCCACCCACGCCCGCGCCGCCGACTGCATCATATACCATGTGCCGTGGAGATTATTGTCGATAACGGCGTTCCAGCCCTTCACCTTGAAGTCCAGGGCCGCCTGTGGAAACTGGCCACCTGCGTTATTCACGAGTACATCGAGGCGGCCATAGGTGCTCCAAACGTCTGCGATGAAAGCCTCGCAGGCGTCCGCATCGCGAATGTTGAACGTGCGCGACAGCACGCGTCCGCCGAACGATTCCAAAAACGTCACAGCCCGTTGCAGCCGCTCGACGTTGCGGCCCGAGACCGCGATATCGGCGCCCAGCCGCGCGAACAGGCACGCGATCGCCAACCCGAAGCCACTTCCGGCCCCCGTGACCACCACCACCTGGCCTTTGAAGAGATCACTGCGATAGACCGTCGGCAACTCGGCCAACTGCTGCTCGGTGAACCCGAAATGCGCCGCACCTTCGATGGCCATGGCAAAGTTCCTCGACCTGGCGATCAGCGCACATCGATCCGGTAGAATCGCAGCGCGTTCTCGCTGAACAACTTGCGCCGATCCTCCAATGGAAAATCGATCGTGGCTTTCTTGAAACACGAATAGAGGTAGTCCCACGACCCCTTCAAGCCATCGACGGGAAAGTTCGACGCGAACATGCATCGGTCGACGCCGAAGATGCGAATGGTCTCGAGGATGATCGGCTTGTTCGCCGCCAGCGTCCACGGCGCGCCCGGCTCGATGAGGCCGGAAATCTTGCAGTGCACATTGGGGCACGCCGCCAGAGCCTCCATGCCCCGCCGCCACCGCACCAGCGCCTCGGGCGACCGGTCGAGCGGGTAGCCGGTATGGTTGAGCACAACCCGCAGCGTGGGATGCTCGCGCACCACTTCAGCCGCCTCTTCGAGATGCCACCAGACCACGCGCAGGTCCCACGACAGGTCATACTTTTCGAGCAACCCCAGTCCTTTGCGCCACGCAGGATCTTGCATGCTGCGCGGCAGGCCCCGCACGCTCTCGTCGGGCCCCGAGGAGATGATCGGCTTGGTGCGAATGCCGCGCACCAAGGGAAAGGCTTTCTGTTTCGCCAAGATCTCTTCGCTGTCGGGGGTGTCGATCCAGGCGTGGGCGACGATCGCGTTCGGCATGCCATACCGCGCCGCGACCTTGGTCAGCCATTCCGTCTCGGCGACCTGCCGACTGCGGTCGCATTCCGCTTCGATATGGACGGTGGCGATAACGTTGTGCAGCGCCGTGTCGCGGCGATATTCGTCCGGCATATAGGTCCGCCGGATCGCCGAGTTGTCGCCCATGTAGGAATGTTCGCGATTACCCAACCAGGGGTAGGTGAGGCCCCCCTCGAGATCCCACAGATGGTGGTGGGCATCGACAATCGCCAAATCGTCATAGAGCGTTGCCATGGGACCCTCGCGAACGTCGTCGACGATGGAGCGCCCCCTCGAGAACGCCCCTGCTTACGAAGCTGCCACGCGCGCGCAGTCCCGGCAACCTCGCGATCACTGGAGTTCGATGGCCGCTTCACGCAGCGCTGCTTTCCAGACCTCATGCTGATCTTTCAAGTAGCTCGCGATCTCGCCCGGTGTGGAGGACCGGGGCACGACGCCGTGCCGCTGCATCTGCTCACGCACCTCGGCCTTGGCGATGGCCGCGACCACTTCCTTGTTCATCCGCGCAATGATTTCTGCGGGGAGGCCAACCGGCCCCACCAGCGCGAAAAAGGCATCGAACGGAAACTTCTTCTGTCCAGCCTCACTCAGCGTGGGAACATCGGGCAACAAGGGATGGCGTTCGGCGGTCGTTGCGGCGAGGGGGCGAAGCTTGCCTTCCCGGACGTGCCCCAATATGGCCGTCGACGTGCCGATCATCAGCTGGACTCGCCCCGTGAGCACGTCGACGATGGCGTCGGGCTCGGACTTGTAGGGGATGGGCACGATTTCCAGGCCGTTCTCCTTGGCGAACAACCCGGTCCCGACGATGCCGAAGGTATGGCCCGTGGCGGAGTTGAGCTTGCCCGGATTGGCCCGGCAGTAGGCGACGAGTTCGGCCAACGACGTGGCCGGAATGCTCGGGTGGACCACGAAGAACAATGTGTTGTAGCCGACCAGAGAGATCGGCGTGAAGTCGGTCAGCACGTTGTAAGGCGGCACCTTGCGCAAGTTCGGCGCAACGGCCAGCGCACTGTTGGTGCCGAACAGGAACGTGTAGCCATCAGGTGGCGAGCGCTGCACCTCGCTGCCCGACAGAGAGCCGTCGGCGCCGGGTTTGTGAATGATGACGACCGGCTGGCCGAGCAACGTCGTCAGCTCCTGAGCCAGAATGCGGGAGATTGCGTCACTCGCCGAACCCGGCCCGAACGAGATCACGATCTTGACCGGCTTGGAAGGCCAGGCCTGCGCATGCAGGTCGCCAGGCGCCCAGATGAAAACTGAAGTGAATACAGCCAGTAAGAGCTTGCGCATGAATGCTCCCCTGCGGCACGTTGGTGTCGGGGATCAGTCTGCCACGCCCCGGCGCGCCTGCCCATCCCCTGCCAAGACACACCCCTGCCAAGACGCACGATCCGTCGGCTCGACAGGCAAACCAATCACAGGGTCACACGTCACTCTCTTTGGCGTAGGATCGAAGCAAGGCACATCCAGGAGGAGGACGACCATGGCACGCATCCGGCATATCGCGATCCAAACGCAAGACGAAGAAGCGACCAAGAATTTCTACGTTGAGAACTTCGGTCTCAAGGTGATCAAGAAATTGGAGAATGAGCGTATCGCCGGGTATTACCTCACCGATGATCACATCAATGTCGCCGTTCTGCGCTTCAAGACCGACGTGCTTGCGGGCACCGAACGCGGCAAGGGCTGGAGCGGCATCCATCACATCGGCTTCCAGGTGGACAGTCTCGAAGAGACGGCGGCAAAGCTGACCCACTCCGTAGCGACGCCCCGCGATGACATCAACGTCGCACTGGGCCTCGGTGCCGGCGGCGCGCCGGCTGGCCATGGCAACGTCGAGGTGCGCTACATCGGACCCGATAACGTCAACTTCGACGTGTCAGAAACCGGCTGGGTCGGAACCCCGAGCAACAAAGTCCACGCCTAGGCCCAGTGATCGCGACCCAAGCCCGCACGGACACACGCGAAGTCGCAGCCGGGGCCCACCGCCGGCCAATGCCTGCTGTAGCACGCGTCCCACCCGCCCCGACGAAGGATAACTGCCATGCCCATCTACAAGCGAGGGTCCGTCGAGATCCATTACGAGGAGGCCGGGTCCGGCCCTCCGTTGCTGGTCATTCCCGGCGGCGGCTTGAATGCGACGATCAGTTATCTGTCCGAACGGGTGCCCTTCAACCCGATGGTCGAACTCAGCGACACCTACCGCTGCATCACGATGGATTTGAGGAACGCCATCGGCGGTAAATCCTCCGGTCCCGTGGAGGTCGATCGGCCCTGGGACTCCTATGCCGACGATCAGCTCGGATTGATGGATCACTTGGGCATCGACAAGTTCTTGGTGCTGGGCTTTTGTATCGGCGGCCCCTTCATCTGGAAAATGTTGCAGCGCGCGCCCGAGCGGGTGATCGCGGCCGTGCCTGCCGTGCCCAGCGGTTTTCGGCCCGAAGTGCCCGACCTTTTCTATCGCAACAACATGAAAAACTGGGCGCCGGCCCTGTGCGAGAAGCGGTCCGATGTCTCGATGGAAACGTGCTCTGCGTTCCTGAAGAAAATGTACCTCGAGAATAATGATTTCGTTTTCAGCGTCACGCGCGATTTCGTGCGCAGCTGCACGACGCCGATCCTCGTCATGCCCGATGACACCGAGCCGCATCCCTACGCCGTGGCCGAAGAGACGGCCATGCTGGCCCCGAATGCACAGATGACATTCTTCCCTTGGAAGGAGCCGAAGGATCGCGTTCCGCTGGCCGTTCGCCATCTGCGGGCGTTCTTGAAAGCCAACACGCCGAACTAAAGCCACCGGCGGGCGCATCCTCTCGAGGGCGCGCGCCCCGCGCCTGCGACGAGCACGGCTGGCGCATTCCCACCCGTCGTGGACGCGGACATGAGGTTGCCGCCCCGTGGCCCGATCTTTAAGCTCAACCGGCAACCTCAGATTCTTGGAGCCCCCCATGCAGCAGCTACCGGACGGCCTCACCGTGATCGTCAAGCGCGATTGCCCCACGTGCGTCATGGTCGAGCCGGTTCTGCGTCAGCTGGCCTCTGCGGGCCACGTCACGATCGTCTCGCAGGACGATCCCGTCTTCCCGGGCGGCGCTGGTCCCGTCGTCGATGATCGCCAGCTCAAACTGTCCTGGGATTACAAGATCGAGACGGTGCCGACGGTTTTGCGCCTCGAGCGTGGCCAGGAAGTCGGCCGCGCTATCGGCTGGCATCGCGAAGAGTGGGAGGCGATCACCAAGGTCAAAGGCCTGGGGCAAGACCTGCCGGTGCAACGCCCCGGGTGCGGCTCGATGACGACCGATCCCAACATCGCCGACGAACTCGCGCTGAAATTCGGCAATTTCGCCTTCAAGGCCCGCCAAGTCGAAATCGGCAGCTACGAGGACGACCACGAGGCCGCCTTCGAGCGTGAATGGTCGGACGGCTTGCCCGTGGTGCCGCCGACCCCGGTGCGCGTCTATCGCATGCTCCAGGGCACGACCCGCGATCCCCACGAAGTGCTCGGCATGATGCCGCCCGACTACAAGGCCTGCACGGTCGAGAAAGTCGCGATCAATGCCGTCATGGCCGGCTGCAAACCCGACTATATGCCGGTGCTCTTAGCCGCCGTAGAAGCGGTTCTGGAGGATGATTTCTGCCTGCACGGCGTCATTGCGACGACGATGTTCATCGGCCCCATTGTCATCGTGAACGGCCCCATTCGCAAAGCGCTCGGCATGAATTCCGGCATCAACGCCTTGGGCCAGGGCAATCGCGCCAACGCCACGATCGGGCGCGCCTTGCAGCTCACCATCCGCAATGTCGGCGGGGGCAAACCCGGCGGCATCGATCGCGCGACCCTGGGCAATCCGGGCAAGGTCGGTTTCTGCTTCGCCGAGGACGAGGAAGGCTCATGCTGGGAGCCGCTCAGCGTCGAGCGTGGCGTGCCCGCGGGCCAGTCGGCCGTCACGCTTTATGCCGGATACGGCGTGCAGGGCATCGTCGATCAAGTCTCGCGCACGCCCGAGTCCCTGGTGGCAAGCTTCGCAGCAGGTTTGAATGCGATGTATCATCCGAAGTCTTTTCCGGGACCGGACGCCTTTCTCGTCATGGCGCCCGATCATCAACGCGTTTTCCGCGAGGCGGGATGGTCCAAGGCCAAGTTCAAGGCGGAGATCGATCGCCTCACCACCGTCGAGGCCGACCGTATTCTGACGGGCGTCGACGGCATGACGCCGGGCGCGCCCGCGAGCGCCAAGGGCAAAACGCTGAAAAAATTCCGCGTCGGCGGCTTCAACGTCGTGCGCGCGGGCGGGCCAGCCGGTCTCTTCTCGGCCATTCTGCCGGGTTGGAGCCCCGGCGATGTCAATTCCCAGGTAGTGACCAAGATCGTCGGTACGTGAGAGCGCCGCGCGGACGGCCTCGAGGTGGTTGCATGGCATCGGCCACCGCGCCGACGGGAGAACGCCAATGGCCAACGTGATCGACACCAATCGGCGACCCGACGGCAGTATCACCCCTCCGGCGAAGGGGCATGAGATTTTCGCGCGCGCCCTCGTGGCATCGGCGGGCCGGCAGACGATCGACGCCCTCGACGCGACAGAGATCGCACACGAAGCGCTGGCGGCTTTCACGGCGCTCGCGATCAAGCCGGCAACAGGCGCGCAGATTTCCTGGCGCACCTCCAAGCTGCAGCTGTCGGGATCTGCCGCCACGCCAGCGGTGCTGCAAATCCTCAATGACGACATGCCATTTCTGCTCGCCAGTGTACTCGGCGAGGTCCGCGCGCACGGGCTTTCCGTGCAACTGGTGCTGCACCCGACCTTCAAGACGACGCGCCGACCCGACGGCTCGCTGCTGGCGGTCACAGGCCAGGGGGACCACGCCTGGAACGACGGCCACCAGGAAAGCTACATCGCGCTCCACCTCGATGCACCCGATGCAAGCACGCGCGATAAGCTGACCAGGGCCCTCGCCAAAACCCTCGACCAAGTCCGCATCGCCGTTGCCGATTGGCGCGCCATGCTCGATCGGCTGGAACGCGCCATCGACGAGCTGTCAGCCGCACCGGCAAACGTGCCGCGCGACTTGCTGGCGGAATCGATCGCCTTCCTCGAGTGGCTGCGCGATGGCCAGTTCACGTTCCTCGGTATGCGCGACTATCGCCTCGAGGGCCGCTCGGAAACGGGCGAACTGGTTGCGGTCGCGGGCCTGGGCATGTTGCGCGAACCAACGATGCAGGTTCTGCGGCGCGGCAGCGAACTCGTCGCCATGACGCCGGAAGTACGCCGCTTTTTCGAAGAGCCGCAACCGCTCATCATAACCAAGGCGAACGTCATCAGCCCCGTGCATCGGCGCGTCCACATGGACTACGTCGGCGTCAAACTCTACGACGCAGACGGTCGCCCCTCTGGCGAGCTGCGCATCGTCGGCCTGCTGACGTCGTTGGCCTATACCCAATCGCCGCGCGCGATTCCGATCCTGCGCCACAAGGTCGATCGCGTCATGGCGCTCTCTGGGGCGCCGCCGGAGAGCCATGACGGCAAGGCGCTGCTCAACGTGCTGGAGACCTTCCCGCGCGACGAGCTGTTCCAGATCGGCGTGCCTGATCTCGCCGACTGGGCGGCGGGCATTCTCGACCTCGACTTGCGACCCCGCGTGCGCGTCTTTGCGCGGCCCGATCCCTTCGATCGCTTCGTTTCTTTGCTCGTCTTCATTCCGCGCGACCGGTTTTCGACGACGGTGCGCGAACGCATTCAGGTGCTGCTCGCCAAACGCTGCGACGGCTATATCACCGCCTTCTACCCGCATTTCACGGACGGGCCGCTCGTGCGCGTCCATTTCATCGTCGGTCGCCGTTCGGGCCCGACGCCCCCCATCGACACGGCCGCGCTCGAGCGCGACATCTCCACCATCACGCGCACCTGGGAAGACAATCTCGCCGCCCGACTTGCCTCGCTGCCGGAAAGTTCCGCCCTCCTGACGCGCTACGGACACGCCTTCTCGGCCGCCTATAGCGAGGCCTTCACGCCCGAGCGCGCGTTGGAGGACATCGCCCGCCTCGAACGTCTGGGACCCGAGCGTCCCGTCAGCGTCGATTTCTACGCCGACCCTTCGGGAACACCGGGTGCGGTGCGGGTCGCCATCTACCGGCTCGACGATCCGATCCGCCTCTCCGAACGCGTGCCGGTCCTGGAAAACCTCGGCTTCACCGTCATCGACGAACGCTCGTATCGACTGCGCCCCACGACGGCGGAGGGGCCGCGCGAGGTCGTATTGCACGACATGATCCTTGCGACGATGGATGGGCGCGCCCTCGATATCGAAGCGCACGGGCATCGCCTCGAAGAGGCCTATCTCGCCGTCAAGACCGCCGCGACCGAAAGCGATGGCTTCAATCGCCTGATCGTCGCCGCTGGCCTCGATTGGCGACAGGCGGCCGTCATCCGTGCCTTCGCTGCGTTTCTGCGTCAGCTCGGCGCGACCTTCGGGCTGCGCTACATCGCCGATACGGTGGCGCAGCACGCTGGCCTCGCGCGCGATCTCGTGGCTCTGTTCGACGCCCGGTTCGACCCCGATCAGGCGGCCGCCACGCGCGACACCGTCGCGAGCGAGATCGGCGCCCGCATCGAAGACGCGCTCGCCACCGTGCAGAGCCTCGACGAGGATCGTATTCTGCGTCAGTTGCGAGGCTTGATCGGCGCGACGGTGCGCACCAATTATTTCATGCGTGACGCGGCGGGCCAGCCACCCCCGACGATCGCCTTCAAGTTCGACGGCCGCAAATTGGAAACTGCACCAGAGCCGCGCAGCTATCGCGAGATTTGGGTGTGGAGCCCCCGCGTCGAGGGCGTGCACCTGCGCTATGCGCCGATCGCGCGCGGCGGCATTCGATGGTCGGATCGGGCGCAGGATTTCCGCACCGAGGTTCTGGGGTTGGCCAAAGCGCAGCAAGTCAAGAACGCCGTCATCGTGCCGGCCGGCGCCAAGGGCGGCTTCATTCCCAAACACCTGCCCCGCGCGGGGACGCGCGACGAAATCCAGAAAGAAGGCACAACCGCCTACACGATCTTCGTCGAGGCGATGCTCTCCCTCACCGACAACATTCGCGATGGCGCGATCGTGCCGCCGGCCCGCGTCGTGCGCCACGACGCCGACGACCCCTATCTGGTCGTTGCCGCTGACAAGGGCACCGCCACCTTCTCCGACACCGCCAACGCCATCTCGCTCGGCCACGATTTCTGGCTGGGCGACGCCTTCGCCTCCGGTGGATCTGCGGGCTACGATCACAAGCGAATGGCGATCACCTCCCGGGGCGCGTGGGAGTGCGTCAAGCGCCACTTCCGCGAGATCGACGTCGATATCCAGACCCAACCGATCCGCGTCATCGGCGTCGGCGATATGTCGGGCGACGTGTTCGGCAACGGCGTCTTGCGGTCGCGCCGCTTACGCCTCGTCGCCGCGTTCGATCACCGCGACATCTTCATCGACCCTGATCCGGATCCGGAGGCGACCTGGACAGAGCGTCAACGCCTCTTCGACCTGCCCCGTTCGAGCTGGGCTGATTTCGATCGCACGAAGCTGTCGAAAGGCGGCGGCGTCTGGTCGCGCGCTTTGAAGTCGATCACGCTTCCCGATGAAGTGCGCGCGCTGCTCGGCATCGACGCCCAATCGGTGACGCCTGCCGAACTCGCACGCGCGATCTTGACCTGCGAGACCGATTTGCTGTTTTTCGGGGGCATCGGCACGTTCATCCGCGCGTTGGCCGAGACGGACGCCGCCGTCGGGGACCGCAACAACGACGCCATCCGCATCACCTCCGCCGATCTGCGCACCAAGGTGATCGGCGAGGGCGCCAACCTCGGCATGACCCAGCGTGCACGCGTGGAATGCGCCCTACGCGGCATTCGCCTCAACACGGACTTCATCGACAATTCGGCCGGCGTGAACACCTCGGACCAAGAGGTCAACATCAAGATCGCGTTGCGGCCAGCCATGCAGAGCGCAAAGCTCGCGTTGGCCGAACGCAACGCTCTCCTTGCGCGCATGTCCGACGATGTCGCCCGCGCCGTGCTGCGCAACAATTACCAGCAATCCCTGGCGCTTTCGCTCGCCGAGAAAAACGCGTTGACCGACAGCGGCGCCAATCGCGCCCTGATGCAGGCGCTGAGTGCGCGCGGCATGCTCGATCGCGACCTCGAGGCGCTGCCCACCGACGCCGAGATCGCCGAGCGGCAGCGGACCGGCCGAGGGTTCGTGCGGCCCGAACTCGCCGTCCTGTCGAGCTACGCCAAGATCGCCCTGCTGCACGATCTGTTGGCGAGCACGGTTCCCGATGATCCCTACATGCAGTTTTTGCTCATCGACTACTTTCCGCCGGCCC
>JANOKV010000112.1:0-3293 GCA_031419415.1 Hyphomicrobiales bacterium
TTGGCCGTCCAATCGCGCCGGCCAGCCGCCGTCCACGCCCCCATTTCGAGGTTCTCGAGCACCGTCAGGTTGGGAAACACCTGCCGCCCTTCGGGAACGTGGGCGATGCCCAGATGCGGGCGATCGGACGGCGTCACGCTCGCCAGGTCCTGGCCATCGAACATAATGCGGCCGGCCACTGGTTTGACGGCGCCCGAGATCGCCTTGAACAACGTCGTCTTGCCGGCGCCATTCGGGCCGATGATCGAGACGAAGGCGCCGTCGGCGACCTTGACCGAAACGCCGTCGAGGGCTTTGAGACCGCCGTAGCTGACATGCACATCGTCAAGCTCGAGCATAGGCGCTCCACTTCTTTCCGAGATAAGCCTCGATAACCTTGGGATCGCGCGTCACGTCTTTGGGCGCCCCTTCCGCCAACACGACGCCGTGGTCGAGCACGACAAAGCGATCGGCGAGCCGCACCATCGCCTGCATCGTATGCTCGATGATGACGATGGTGATGCCGTCGGCCGCGAGGCGGCGAATGACGTCGAGCATGTCCTCGACAGCCTCCGAGCCCAGGCCTGCCAAGGTTTCGTCGAGCAGCAGGAGCCTGGGGCCGCCGGCCAGCGCGCGCGCTAATTCGAGGAGGCGAAGCTGCTTTGTCGTCAGACTGCCAGCCAGCAGGTGCGCGTCAGCCGTCATGCCGACTTTGTCGAGAGCCTTGGCCGCCAACACATAAGCGTCCTCGTCAGACGCTGTGGCCGTGTAGGCGCCGACCACCACGTTATCGAGGACGGTGAGCCGCGGGAACGGGCGCACCACCTGGAACGTGCGCCCGATCCCCAGTCGACAGACCGCGTTGGCGGGAAGGCCCAGCAACGGCGTGCCCGCATACTGCACATGGCCGCTGTCGGCGCGCAGGATGCCGTTGAGCAGATTGAACAGTGTCGTCTTGCCCGCGCCGTTCGGCCCGATGATGCCGAGGATCTCACCTTCCCGAACCGTGAAGGTGACATTCTGCACCGCCTTGAGGCCGCCGAAACTGCGGCACAGATCGCGCACTTCGAGCAGCACCGGCGCATCGGTGGCAGGCGGCTGGCGATCACTTTTCTCCGCCACAACGCTCCACTGAACCGGGCGATCAGATATGTTTGCAGGCTCGATTGCAACGGGCGCATCGGCCAGACCCGAGGCGGATAGGAAGCGCCAGTGCAAGGCAAAGAAGAGCGCGAACGGAATGAGCCCCAGTATCGCTATCGGCGATGGAGCCATCCACAAAAAGCGGATCAGGTGGAGCGCGACGAATAATCCGAGCAAAAGCGCCAAGCCGACCACCGCCTCGACCACACGGCGCGTCGGGCTGTAGTTGCGAAACTGGTCCTTGATCCGCCAGAAGATGCCTTCGGGCGCGGCCAGGATGATATAGATGATCGCCGCCCCGAGGACGACGCCCTGGATGCCGGGAATTCGATCCCCGAGCTCGGAATGCAAAATCTCCGTCAACGGGATGAGAATCGCCGAACCGATCACCGGTCCCCACGCCGCACCAACGCCGCCAAACAGCGCCATGATCAGCGCTTGCGCCGAAGTCAGCATGCCGAACACGCTCTGCGGTGTGACCACCAGCAGGACGACGGCGTAAAAGCCGCCGATCGCTCCTGCGATGCCGCCAGACAGGATGATGGCCTTCAATTTCCAACGGAACGTATCGATGCCCGAAGCTTCGGCTGCAATTTCATTCTGCTTGATCGCGAGCAGCGACATGCCGAAGCGCGTGCGCTCCATGCGCAATGAAATCAAGAGCGCGGCAATCATCAAGCTCAGCGCGATCAACGAGTAGATGCGCTTTTCCTCGAATTGCATGAAAGCGGCCGGCGACGTGCGCTCCATCGGCAGGGAGACTTCCTGCAATCCCAGCCATTCGAAGACATAGAGCATCGCCAGCGGGTAGGCGAGCATCGACAGGGCGAAATAGTGGCCGCGCAGCCGGAACGTGGGATAGCCGATCACCAACCCGGCAAGTGCCCCCGCAGCGGCGGCCACTGGCAGACCGATCCACGGCGTAATGCCGAAGTTGACGAACAGAATCGTCAGCGTGTAGGCGCCCAACCCGAAAAACGCAGCGTGACCGAACGAGACGAGACCCGAGTAGCCCGACAAAATATTCCACGAGATGCCGAGCGTCGCCCACACCGGCACGAGAGTGAGCATGAGCTGGTAGTATTGGTTCGACACCGTCGCCACCAGCGCCAAGTAAGCGATCATCACTGCGACCAGCGGAACCAGCCACGACTGCAGGGTCGCACGGGGCCGCGATGCGAGATTTGGCGGTACTTCGCGTTGCATCTCAAGCCCTCGTCACGTTGACGCCGAACAGACCCTGCGGCCTGAAGAAGACGATGAGCAGAAAGACGACGAAGATCGCGGTGTTCTGCAACTGCGTTGGCAGGACCAATGTCGACAGTTGCTGCACGAGCCCGATGATCATGCCGCCCCAAAACGCGCCAGTAATCGAGCCGAGCCCGCCGAGCACGACGCCGGCATACATGACGATGACGAACTCGATGCCGATGTAGGGCTGGATGGGGTAGTAAGTCGCCACCAAGCCGCCCGCGACGCAGGTGATCGCGGTGCCAATGCCGAAAGCGATCCGATGCGCCTTGTCGACGTCAATGCCCATGTAGATGGCGGCTTCCGGGTTATCGGCCGCAGCCCGCAACGACTTGCCGAGCCGCGAGCGCGTGATGAAGAAGTAGAGGCCGGCGCCGACGGCCAGCGACACCACCATGGCGATGCCGCGCGCCTTGTTGACGAATACACTCACATCGTTGCCGACCAGCGGACCGAGTTCCCAGGCGCTCGACGAGAGCGGCGTGCGGATGGAAACCGGCGTCGAACCAAAGAGAATGAGACCGCCATTGGACAGGATCAGCGCCACACCCAAGGTCAGAATGAGCTGGGCGTAGTGGCCCTCGCCTTCCATGCTGGCGACGCGCACGCCTGTCACGCGGCTGACCAGGTAGCGGTGCAGCAACGAGCCGAAGACGTACATGATCGGCCCTGTCACCAGCGCGGCGACGATCGAGCCGGCTTCGGCCCCCATCAGGTTGCCGAGCCCCATATAGGTGAACAAATAGAAGGCGCAGTACATGCCGAGCATCATCAGGTCGCCCTGACCGAAATTGATGACGCGCATGACGCCGAAAATGATGCCGAGCCCGACGCACATCAGACCGTAGAGGCCGCCGAGCAGAATTCCCGCCGACAGCGCCTGCAGAAAGTTCTCCAGGTGAACGAGCAGACCCAAAAGC
>JANOKV010000113.1:0-7280 GCA_031419415.1 Hyphomicrobiales bacterium
CAGCGAGGCATTGAGATTGACGGCGGCCGACGTCATGGACACGCCGGCACCCACTTGCACGCCTGACGATACGATTCAGAAAGGCTTGCATGCGATGACCGATCGACGGGTGCGCCACTTGCTGGTCGAAAACGGCGGCGAGGCTGTCGGGGTCGTTAGTATAGGTGACCTGGTCAAATTCCGATTGAGGGATAGCGAACTTGAGGCTCGCGTGCTGCGCGATCTCGCATACGCGCACATGTCTGCAGAGTAAGGTAAGGATCGTCGAGAGATCGTCTGTGCGACCGAGACGGACTTCGTGATGTGAAGCGGTAGCGCTCCGGTCAAATGTTACAGCCCGGCGGGTGCAAGCCTTGCCGGGTGGCGATGGCGACGCATGATCAAGTCGATCATGCTGACGCCTGGAGAGGTTACACCACGGTCCGTGATCGACGATCGGACCGATGATGGTGGAATAGAAACGACCCGCCCACCCGCTTGGAGAGACTAGAGGCCGCACATGGCGGCCTCCAGCCCGGGTTCGAGTATCTGAACCCTCTGCAGTATGCAGGTCCGGAGGGCACACCAGGCGCCCGACCGGTCAATTACGTCCGTAGTATTCCTTCGCTCTGAAATACCTCGATCGGGTGAACAGGATCGTCGAATATCCGATCAGTTCTCGATCGCAGACGAGGTCTCGACGGTCGGAGCCAGCTCGCCATCGAACTGATCGTCGAGCCGCTCCGACTTCAGGGGTTCCGTATCCCGCACCGCATCGAATGCTGAGCGAGGTGCACTTTCCCCGATCTTGGTCCAGACCCTGGAGGCGTCGGCCTCCGGCGCTCGAACCAGACTGATCAGGGCAACGAGTATGATCGCTACTGACTTCATGGCCTATCTCCTCGGTTCACACGCACGAGCCATTTATCCGGCTCGTGGAATGCTACCGACGCGGTCGTCAGGGTGCACTGTCGCGCAGTGTGTCGAAGGGAGACACCGGCGCACTGTCTCTAATGTCGTCAAAGACCGAGCGTGGCGCACTGTCCCTGATCTCGTCGAAAACCGATCGGGGAGCGGTGTCTCTGATGTCGTCGAAGACCGACCTGGGCGCGGTCTCGTTAATGGTCGTCCAGATGCTCTTCTGGGCCAATGCCGCGTGTGCCACGCTGGAAACCAGTAGAAGTGCAGAAACTGCCGAGATGACTGGTTTCGTCAAATTTTGATGATTCATGACCGTGTCTCCTCAGTATGAACAATGGCGGCGAATGCGCGGGCCGCGCCGATTCCCTTTGAATTGCCGTTGAAGCGCCTCCACCGAGGCGCTGGGATACTCGAGGCGAGGGTCGATTGTGTCGACATTCGCCATTGTAAGACCCCAAGTACTGCGGCAAAATTCTACGGAAGAGCCACCTGAACCGAGTGATGGAACATCAGTGGCTCTTCGTCGACCTAAGCCGCAGGTATCTTTCAACAGGCCAACTCACGCACCACCAGAATTGACATGTTCGGCACTCCCCCGCATCGGAGGCAGTACCCATTTTTCACAACGCAGGACTTTTTCTGATATTGCGGTCAACCAGGTGCGGGTTAGCACCGACGGCGGCTTCGACAGTGTTGCGCAAGACAGCCCGCGACCACTGGAGATGATAGAGACGGCGGGTGAGACTAGGGGCCAGTGTGATGAGTGCGGACAATGCCCGGCTGCTCGAGCGTGACGAGCACCTCAAGACGCTCGGCGACATTCTCTGGCGAGCAATGGACGGTTCCGGCCGCGTGGTGGTCGTCAGTGGCGAGGCCGGTATCGGGAAGACATCCCTGCTGCGCAAGTTCTTATCCGAGCAGCAGAACACCAGCGCGGTCTATTGGGGAAGTTGCGACGCGCTCTACACGCCTCGCCCCCTTGGACCATTGCAGGACATAGCGGTCCGGCTCGATGCGAAACTGGCTCGACAACTGCAGTCCAGCTCGGAGACCGGTGGAGTTTTCCCGCGGCTGCTTGCCGTTCTCCAAGCACACGAGCAATTCCCTATCCTCGTCTTCGAGGATGTGCACTGGGCAGATACTGCGACGCTCGACTTGATAAAATTTCTCGGGCGCAGAATCACCTCGATCCGCGCATTGCTCCTCTTGAGCTTCCGATCGGATGAAATCACGCGTGATCACCCGCTTTCGCTCGCCCTCGGTGATATCCCACCGACGTCCCTACGTCGTCTGGAAATCGGACCGCTCACCATCGATGGCGTGCGGCAGTTGATTGGAACCACTTCATTCGATCCCGAGCAACTGCACAGGATCACCGGTGGCAACCCGTTTTTCACGAGCGAGCTGATTTCGAACGAAAGCGACACACGAATGCTTCCGGCCTCGATCCGGGACTCGCTGAGGTCGCGCCGGGCACGCATCGGAAGGTCGGCGCAAGCGGTCCTCGACGCAGTCAGTATCTTTCCGTCCCCGTCTTCGGATTGGCTTCTGACACACGTGCTCGGGCAGACGAAAATGCGTAGCTGCGACGAATGCTTTGCCGCTGGCCTGCTCATTCGCGGCGAGAACGGTGAACTACGCTTCAGGCACGAGTTGGCGCGGCTTGCAGTGCTCGAAGACGTCCCGGAGCAGAGCCGCAAGGCGCTCCATGCAAGGGTCGTAAATGCACTCAAAGAGGCGCGTGTGGCCGGACACGCGGTGCAGGACTCTCACATCGTCCATCATGCGGCCGCCGCTGCCGACGGCCGCGAAGTGCTCCACTTCGCCCCACTCGCGGCGGCGGATGCCGCCCGCGTGGGAGCACATGCACAAGCCGCCGAGCATCTGTCGACGGCGCTTCGCTACGTCGAGTTGGCCACGACCGAGGAAAGCGCTCAGCTTTATGAAAGCTGGTCCTATGAGGCAGCGCTCGCCGTGAAGATCGACGAAAAAACTATTGATGCAAGGCATCAGGCGATAAGGCTCTGGCGATCGATCGGGCGTCAGGACAAGGTCGGCCTCAACCTGCGCTGGCTCGCTAGGCAACATTGGTATCGGGGCGAAGCGAAAGAAGCGGACAAGTATTTGTCGGAAGCGTTGGCAGTTCTGGAAGCGCTGCCGCCGGGTCCAGAGCTTGCAATGGCCTATGCCATCCGCTCGCAGATGCTGATGCTCCATCGCCGCACTCATGACGCGATCGACTGGGGCAATCGCGCTATAGCGCTCTCGCGCGACTGCAATGCAATCGAAACGATGGTGCATGCCCTCAATACTGTGGGAACTGCGAAATTGTACGCGGACCAGAACGATGGAATGAACATGCTCGAAGAGAGCCTTGCACTCTCCCTAGAGCATGGATTGCACGAGCAGAGCGCCCGAGCCTATACCAACATCGCCTCCTGTGCGGTCTCGCGCAGGGATTTCGCGGTGGCAGAGGAGTACTCCGCCAAAGGCATCAAGTTCGACAGCGAACACGACCTCAGTTCCTGGAACGATTTTCTGTTCGCGTACCAGGCCCAAGTCCGCCTGGATCAGGGACGGCTCTCGGAAGCGCGCGACATCGCCGAGAGTGTGTTTCGAAGAGGGAACCTGACGCGCGTAATGCGCATGCCGGCTGCGAACGTCTCGGCCTTGGCTCGAGTACGCTTGGGCGACGACATCGGCCTCGAACGGCTCGAGCAAGCTCTGGCCGATGCTGTGGCGATCGGCGAACTACAGTATCTAGCCCCGGCGCGCCTCGCGCTGATCGAAGCATCACACATGCGGGGTAACATGGAGCTCTGTCGTCAGCACCTTCTTGCCTTGAACGAGTTGCCCCTAGACCGGTTGAACGCTTGGAATTCCGGAGATGTCGCTGTCTGGTTTCATCGCTGCGAACAGTCGGAACTCTATCGGAAGCAAAAGAAAGCGTTACCGACCCCGCGTCAACTCGAGCTTGAAGGCCACCACTCCGAGGCAGCCGACGCTCTGCTCGAATTGGGCATGGTTTACGACGCGGCAATGGCGCTGGCGCATGCGCGGGGGACAAATACCGCTGCGGCGATGGCAAGGGCGCAGCAGCACTTCGAGGACATCGATGCCCGAGCCGGTGTGGAATTCGTGCGCCGTCGCGCGGCCGACCTCGGCCTGCTCAAGCAGTTGCCCGGACCGAAGCGGGGGCCGTACGCCAAGTCCCGTGGTCATCCTTTGGGTCTCACCAGCAGGGAAATCCAGATCTTGAAGTGTGTGAAAGACGGATTGAGCAACCGGGAAATTTCGCACGCATTGTACCGATCGGAGCGCACGGTCGAGCATCATATAACCGCTGTCCTCGCGAAACTCGGTGCTCACAACCGGATCGAAGCGCTGATCAGAGTGCAGACGGAACCTTGACTGCTCGGCAGCGGCGCCGAGTGATTCCTCCTGGCAAGTTTCAACGTTGCCCGAGGGTATTGCCGTATTCGATCTCGACCGTCGCTATCTGCTCTCAAGCGCGCCGTACTGAGCTTGTTCGGGGCAGGCTGGAGTGGGCTGGGCACCCTTGCGGTCGCGATTGACGCCGTGCGAGGCGACCGCTCGGCGTGTACCGGACGCCGCGATCGAGCCCGGCCCGAAAACGCGTTCGCCCTGATATTGCCCGACGAGAACAGGGAAGCAGCCGCTCATCGCGCGAATCCAGCCCGCAAGTGATGCGTCGCAGCAAATTTGGCCAGGGCGTCGTTGATTGTCTGTGCACAAAAAAAGCACACGACGACTGATCGCCTGCGACTAACTTCGACCGGTTATGGCCCATCACGAATTTTCACTGCAATGCAATGCAGCATAACGGGCGGTATCGGACCTATCGCGTCGCCGATCGAGCACTACTCCGACAACGGTCGCTATCGGGGGTGCTGCGGGAGTTGACTGAACGCTGTTGATGGCTCTCCTTGACCCACAGGCGACATTCACGGCCTTGAAGGATGGACCAGGCGCGAAAGCCCCTTCCTACACGTCGTCAGTCGAAGGATGATCGACCGTTCTTGCATCACCCATCAGATATGGGCGCAGGCGTGCGACCTCGGTCGCAGAGAAATCGCAGAACGCACGCACACGCGCGGTGCGTCGCAAATCCGAGTGCATGACCAGATAGATTCTCGAGCTGATCTCCGGAATCGGCGATAGGACTGCCTCGAGACCGTCCTCCGAGCCGCCGAGCAGCATCGGCAAGGGAGCCAATCCAGCTCCCGTTTTTACGGATGCCAGCACACCGAGCATCGAATTGGCCCGGGCCGCAACCCTCGCCTGCGGTGCGGTCTTTCGAAGCCATTTTCCCGCTTGATTATCAGCCATTTCACCGGCGAATTCGATCACAGCGTGATGATCAAGATCCTCATACCGCTGTGGGCGGCCATGGCGCTTTATGTAGGATCGGCTCGCGTAGATGCCCCACGCCGAATCGGCGATCCTGCGGGCTATCAGCGATGCATCGCCAGGCTCATGCATGCGTACCGCGACCTCGGCCTCTCCCTTTGAAAGATCAAGCCGGCGATCGGTCATGATGAGATCGACGCGCAGTTCGGGGAATTTTGCCTGGAATGCCTCGATCATCGGAGCAAGGAGCCGGGACGCCACCCCCTCGGGGCAGGTCACCCGCAGCGTACCACTGAGTTCCTTACCCGCTGACATCACTTGCCGCTGGAACGCCGCGACGGATCGCTCGACCTCCTCGGCGTGCGGGAACAGCGTCCTGCCGAGATCCGTGAGCCGGTAGCCGGTCGGGTGATGTTCGACGAGCTTTCGGTCGATGCACGCCTCGAGCGCAGCAAGGCGACGCTGCACGGTGGGCTGACTGACGCCGAGGGCTTTCGCAGCCGAGAGCGTACTGCCCTCTCGCGCGATAGCCAGGAGATAGCGCAGGTCGTCCCAGTCGAACATGAACGCACCCAACACTTCTGTAGAATGAGCGAACAAACATGAGGCTGCCCGAGCGCCCGCTCCCGATGCTACTGACCGGACACGGTTGGCGATACCAGATTAACCGCTGCCATAGGGAGCATAGCATATGGAAAAGCAAGGCTCATACGAGACTGGGATCGTGCCAGCGGCCGCGCAGGGAACGACGATGACAACCCAAACCCGGCGAGGAATGCTCAGCGGCGCGTTGGCCTTGTTTGCTGCCACCATGGCAGCAACGGTCGCAGGATCGACGGCTCAGGCCGAGTCGGTCGGCCTCCAGATCAATCCTGCCGACGAAACCATCCGCCTCGGGCGGCTCGCTGTACGCTTTCTGGTCACAGGAGAAAACTCCAGCGGCAGCGTCGCGGCATTTGAAGTCCTCGTTCCCGGTGCGCAGCGGCTGGCGGCTCCGGCCCATAGCCACGATCGTTACGAGGAGACGATCTATGGCATCGACGGTGTGCTGACCTGGACCGTCAATGGAAGGCAATTCGACGTTGGTCCGGGTCAGGCGCTTTGCATTCCGCGCGGCGCGGTTCATCGCTTCGACAATAGGGGCAGCACGGATGTGAGAGCCCTTTGTGTGATTACGCCGGCGGCAATCGGTCCTGACTATTTCCGCGAGTCGGCCGCTGTGATCAACGCGGCCGCAGGTGGTCCGCCGGACACGGCCAAGATGGTCGAGATCATGCGGCGCCACGGCATTACCCCGGCTCGGCCATAGGCATGCCAACTCCGAATGTGCGCAAGCAATCGTCGCCACAACAAAAGGCCATCGAAGATCAAGCCGGCGAGATATCGAAGCGAGTGTCCGTCGGTTTGGTTTTTCACGAGCGACACCGGTGTCCACAGTTGCGCGATGCTCGCGGGGGCTGGCGCAGAGGAGAACAATAATGTTCCACATCTTGCATCGCAGCGACCAGCGAAGGGGCGCTATGGCCGAGGTCGCGTTCGAAGGCGAACCATACGGTGCCGGCGTTTCCTTTTTCGTTGGCGACCTTGAGCCGGGGAAAGGGCCGCGCCTGCATATGCATCCCTATTCCGAAACTTGCATCGTCCACTCCGGCCGAGCGATGATGACGGTCGCTGGAAAAGTGATTGTTGCCGGTCCGGGCGACATCGTCGTTATCAAGCCCGAAGTGCCGCACCGCTTCACCGCCATTGGAGACGAAAAGCTCATCGCGGTCTGCATTCACGCCTCGGATCGGTTCATTATCGAATGGCTCAGCGACGATACCGCTTCCTGAGGTCCTCGTCGTCAACGCAGTCCACAGGGCTGCTCCAGCCGCCGCCATCGCCTTCAATTCGCGGCCCGAGGACAGCGCCGATTCTACAGCCCAATGGCTGCCAGATGATCTGTGACGAGCCGGTCTGAGCAGCGTCCCCTGAAATGGATTGTGCGGCCGCGGCATGATCGACCTTCG
>JANOKV010000114.1:0-12831 GCA_031419415.1 Hyphomicrobiales bacterium
AACACGCCCGCCATGACGGTCGCCACGGCGATGAGGCGGCCGGCCGGATACCACTCGACGAGCGGTCCTGAGGTTGTCGACGAGGCGCCAGAGCCCGGGAGCGCGGGCGTCGGTGCGAGATCACGGTTGAGGCTCGCTAGATAGCACAGCGCCGTGACGGGGATGCCTTGGCTCGCCAGCACGTAGGCGCCCGACGACGGCCCGATAATCGCGCCACAGACGACGCTAGCAGCAACGGCGGCGATGGCCGCCGACATCGCTCCCCAGCCCAGGCCTGCGAGAAAACCTGGAAGCGGCGCCAGAAAGAACAGCACCACCCGGCCAGCCGGATTTCCAGCCGCTGCCGAGACGAACAAGATCGCCGAGGCGCCGCCTGCCGCTAAGCCGATCAGAATAAAAGGTGGCATTCGGTGCTGTCCCGCGCAATGCGGTTAGAGACGGCCCGTAAGCCGCCCCAACCCGTACAATCGACGCGGGGCCGCACTCGTGTGCTGCCCGCGCCGGTTGGACCTACTTTATGACGTAAGGCAGCAACCCTAAGAACCGGGCGCGTTTGATGGCGCGCGCCAATTCCCGTTGCTTCTTGGCCGAAACCGCAGTGATGCGGCTCGGCACGATCTTGCCGCGCTCGGAAATGTAGCGTCCGAGCAGACGAACGTCCTTGTAGTCGATTTTCGGCGCGTTGGCGCCCGAGAACGGGCACGTTTTGCGGCGACGATGAAAGGCGCGCCGGACGGGCGCTGCCGCTCCTGCTTCTTCTGCCATCACGAGGCCTCCGGTGTTGGGGTGCGGGGGGTGCGGGGTGCATCGCCGCCTTCACGTGGGGGCCGCGGCCCACCTTCACGCGGGGGGCGATCACCACGATCGCTGCGAAAACCACCACCTTCGCGGGGCGGACGATCGGCGCGATCCCCACGGAATCCGCCGCCTTCCCGGGGAGGCCTATCACCGCGGAAGCCGCCGCGCTCGCCACGAAATCCACCGCCACGATCGCCGCGGTCGCCACGTTCACCGCGGTCTTCGCGGTCGCCCTTGCGCATCTGCACCGACGGCTCGGTCTCGTGCGCCTCGACCTTGACGGTGATGAAGCGAATGACGTCCGTCGACAAACCCATCAACCGCTCCATCTCATTCACTGCAGCCGACGGGGCATCGATGTTGAGCAGCGTGTAATGGGCGCGGCGGTTCTTCTTGACCTTGAAGGTCAAGGATTTGAGGCCCCAATATTCGGTCTTTGTGACCTTGCCTTGGGCGGCTTCGATGAGGTCCGTGTATTCCTTGGTCAGGGCTTCGACTTGTGCTTGCGACACATCCTGACGCGCAAGGAACACATGCTCGTAGAGCGGCATGCGTTGGCCTTCCTTCTCTCGGTTGTCCGTTCCGGCGCGTAGCCTCTATTGGACCGCCGCGCCCGAAGGCGGGAGAAGGCCCAATCTAAGACGACCCAAAGAGCGGAGACACCGGGGGAAGGCGGCTCGAAAGCCGTCGCAGATGCAACTTGTCCAAATTTACAGTAAGCAGATCAGGAACAGCCACAACCCCCCGTTCAGCCTCCAGCCGGAGCGGGTGATGCCGCGTTATGAAGGAAGACAGGTGGGGGTGCAAGGGTAAAGGAAAGTGCAGAGAGTGCTGAGGCCCGTTTCCTGCGTTCCACCTACTGTGCCGGAGCCCATGACACCCATAGCGCCAGGGGCAGAATTGCCACCTTGATCGCAGCACTCTTGCTGAAAAGACAGGTTATCGACCCAAACCGCTCGCTGAATCGTCGAGCCGGCGTTCAAGCGCACGTCATCGTTGATAGAAAACGTACTTCGCCAACGCGACAATAACGAGCACAGCAATCACCGTGCCGGTGAAATGCATCCATCCCATGCCCCAATATGGTTCGACGTACATCATGATTGCCCCCGTTGGCTAAAACACGCTCGAACCGCTTAAGAGATCCGAACTTCCGTCATCATGCCTGTCGCCATGTGATAAAGATGATGGCAGTGCAGGAACCACGACCCCTTATGGGTGGCATCGAAGGCAACCGTAGCGGGCGTATGTGCAGGTACTGCGATGGTGTCGCGGACGGCACCCTCGATCCGGCGCGCCATCATGCCAATGGCGACAACTTGGAAATGGTGCCCATGTAAGTGCATTGGATGCATCATCGTGGTCGGGTTCATGAACGTCATCTCGACGCGCTCGCCTTGCCTGACGTCGAACGGGACGTGCTCCCCATGAATGCGGCCATTAATCATCCAGCGATAGCCGGGCCCCTCTCCCAAGTGCACCAGGAACTTTTTGTCCGGTGGCTTGACTGTGAGTGGGGCAATGGCCCGCAATTGGCGTTCGAAACCGAGATCGACCATGCCGTGCGGCTTGTCCGACACCGCGTTGAACTTGTTGACGGTGGCGCCTGTCGTCGCCAGGACAAGGCCTGTGATAAAGCGTGCGCCCTCGACCCGGGCAAGGATCGGGAACGAGCCGCCCTGTTTGGGGATCTCGAGGATCAGATCGATGCGTTGCCCTTGCGCCAGGGGATAGGACGGCTGCTCGAGGGGCTTGCACGGTGAGCCATCGACCGCGATGCACGAGGTTCTCAAACCGCTGGCCGAGACGAAGAATGCCGTCGCGGTTCCACCATTGATGATCCGAAGTCGAACGCGCCCGCCTTTCTCGACCCTGACTATTTCTGGATCATCGAGCGTCCGATCATTGGCCAGATAAGCGTCGTAGCGCACATCGTTGGCGTGCGTGCGGCCAAGCGCCCTGTCGATCACGCCAACCCCGGCGCCGTGGCCGCTGTGTGCATCGTTTCCGCCGAGTTCGGCTAGGATTTCCTGAGGCGAGCGGAACGCAAAGTCGTGGAGCATGACGACGACGTCTTGGACATCGTCGGCGTTCGATTCGCGCGTCACCATTGGCGCTGCCAACAACTGTTGTTCGCTGAGCGAATGGGCGTGCATCCAGTGGGTGCCAGGTGTCAACTCGAAGTCGTGGGCATCGCTTTGCTCCGGTGCCAACGCACCGCCCCCTGGTCGAGCGCGATCCTGCTCAGCTGGCGCTTTGACCTGCCCATGCCAATGCATCTGTAGCGGCTCAGCCGATGCGTTCAGAATTGTACCTGAGAAGCGGTCGCCCTGTTGCGCCATGAGTCCCGGCTTGCCGTTCGCTCCCAGAACACCGAAGACCTTGGCAGATGTTTTGTTCACTTCGATCGTGCGGGAGGCAACGGTAATCATCGGGTTTGCAGCCCGCCCAGACATCCAAGGCGAGCCGCCCAGAATTGCGCCACCGAAGGCCGCGCTCGCCATGAGGAAGCTCCGCCGATCGACCGGCGCTTCTCGTCGATGATCACCCATCTCTATTTTCCTCGTCGCTCAGCTACATCCACGATGTCATGTCGTTGGCTGCGAGACTTCGACGAGTTTTCCGTCCTTCAGCTTGAAATGGAAATTTGCGCGAACCGGTTGAGGCCACAGATCTTTGTCTTTCAGCTCGCGCTGGAACGTCGGCGTGTCGACCGTTACGGTGGCGCGATATGTGCCGTCACCCAGCAGAGCACTGTTTTCCGAGTAGTGTAGGCCGCTGCTACCCCACATCGGTGGCAAGACGAGCGACAAGGTCTTGCCAGTATCTGTGTTGGTCGCGGCAAAAGTGATGTTCGCATAAGGAATACGCGTTTTGGACTTCGGGTCCGTAAGCTTCAGTTCGACGTGAAAGCGCTCATCGGCGGCCGGCGTGTGCGCCCCCCACTTCAGTGGCGTACCCATCTGCATCCACATCGCCTCCGACGGTTCCAATCCCAGTTCGAAGGCCATCTTTCCAGCAGTGGTCCTGCCGACGAGGACGAATTTTTTCAGCGGCTCAGCAGGGGGTGATAAGAGCTGCGGCTTTGGTTCTGTAACTTGCGCCGTTGCCCCTCCGGCCACCAGGAGACACGTCAGTAAGACGGTTGTGCGTGCGATCGTCAGCATGGCCTGTCTCCGTCAATGATCATCCACGCTCACTCGCCCCAGGATCGAGACAGCTCGCCTTGATGAGAATCGCCCGATGCTGCGCTCAAACTGCGATCACAATCTTGACTCAGATCAAAGGCATGCGGGCACTTCGCCATGCATCGCGAGATTTTGTTGCGCCATCTCTCTTTAGAGGCGCGACCGCCGTCAGTCCGCCCGCCGCCGCCCACCCGTTGAGCTTCACCTCAATCGGCTCTACGCTCACCTGCGCACTAAACACCGTGATGGAGTCGCCCGCATGACCGCCACCATGTCCGCCCCGCCCACCAGCACCCCCGTCACCCCGCCGCGACTGGCCGTTCGAGGTTCTACCGCTACATGCCCAGTTCGGGTGCGAGATCGTCGGGTTGTCGCTGGCGGAGTGCGTGAATGAAGCGAATTTCGCCAAGGTCTACGAGGCTTTCCTGGCCTACAAGCTGATCTTGTTCCGTGACGTCGATCTTCCCCCGGCCACCCAGGTCGCCTTCGCGCGACGGTTCGGTGAGGTGCAGGTCCACGTCATGAACCAATATCACGCCTATGCCGAATATCCCGAAATCTACATGCTGTCGAACCAGGATGCCGAGGGTCGCCCCAACGGCAAGCACCCCGATAAAGGGACCCTCTATTGGCATACGGACGGCTCCTGGCGGAGTGTCGGCACGACGGGGACGATGATGTATTCCGAGGTCGTGCCCGAAGCCGGCGGAAACACCGAATTTGCCGACATGGAAGCCGCGTGGCGTCTTCTCGATCCGGCCCTGAAAGCGCGGATCGACGGACGCAAGGCCATTCACAATCTGGATTTCTCGCGCACGCGCCGGCATGGCCACGACCCCATGACGCCCGAGCAGAAAGCCCAGGTGCCGCCCGTGCCGCACCCCATCGTGCGCACCCATCCAGAGACAGGGGCCAAGTGCATCTACCTGGGCGACCACGCGGAATCGATCGAAGGTCTGCCCTATGACGAGGGCCGCGCCCTGATCGAAGACCTCAACACCGCGGCGACCCCGCCTGCGGTGATCTATAGCCACGCGTGGGCGCCGGGGCAGTGCATCGTCTGGGATAACCGCTCGACCCTGCATCGCGCGACCGGCTTCGATACGGCGCGCCATATCCGCGTGATGCGGCGCTGCACGATTTCGGGCAAGGAAGTCTTCTGAGGCCATGAGTGGTGCGCGTCAGCGGCCGCAATACCCGGTGTTGACTCCGGGGCACCGGAAATGCTCAACGACGCGTAGATCAATCCGCAACCAAAGGGCCTAACGAGAATGAGCGTTGCTTTCGTCTTTCCGGGCCAGGGAAGCCAGACGGTGGGCATGGGGCGCGATCTCGCCGTCGCATTTCCGTCAGCGAAAGCCGTATTCGACGAGGTCGACGATGCGCTCGGTCAAAAATTGTCGCAGATCATGTGGGACGGCCCACAGGAGACGCTGACCCTCACCGAAAATGCGCAACCCGCGCTGATGGCCCATTCGCTGGCGGTCATGCGCGTGCTCGAGGCGGAAAAAAGCCTCGATCTGGCGCGTCAGGTGGCATTCGTGGCCGGGCACTCGCTCGGCGAGTATTCAGCTCTGGCCGCCGCCGGCGCTTTTTCCATCGGCGATGCGGCACGGTTGCTGAAACTGCGCGGACAGTCCATGCAGCGCGCTGTGCCAGTGGGCCAAGGCGCCATGGCCGCATTGCTCGGCGTCGGGCTGGACGTTGCCAGGCTGATTGCTGCCGATGCCGCCCAAGGTGATGTCTGTGATATCGCCAACGACAACGAGCCGACACAAGTCGTATTGTCGGGTCACAAGACGGCAATCGATCGGGTGGCGGAGGTCGGCAAAGCACACGGGCTGCGCCGCGCCATACCGCTGCCAGTTTCAGCGCCCTTTCATTGTCGCTTGCTGGCTCCTGCCGCCGACGCCATGGCCGAAGCGCTGAGCAAGATCGACGTGCACACCCCCCGCGTTCCCGTAATCGCCAATGTGCGCGCCGGCCCCATCAGCGATCCTGCCGAAATCAAGCGCTGCCTCATCGAGCAGGTGACAGGCACGGTGCGATGGCGCGAATGCGTGTTGGCGATGGTCGCGGCTGGGGTTACGCACCAGTTCGAAATCGGTTCAGGTAAAGTTCTTACGGGATTGGCCGGGCGGATCGACAAGGCGCTGATCACGCAAGCTGTCGGAACGCCTACCGACATCGAAGCCGCTGCTACCGCGCTCGCCCTGTGACGTCCCTACGAAGACCACACCACCGCAATAGAACGACGAAAGAGGCAATCGAATGTTCGATTTGACGGGCAAAAATGCCCTGGTGACGGGCGCAACCGGGGGTATCGGAAGTGCCATCGCGCGCGCCCTCCACGGTCAAGGGGCTACTGTCGCGATTTCGGGCCGCCAGGTCGATAAACTCGAGAGCCTGCAGGCGGAGCTGAAAGAGCGCGTGGTGATCTGTCCGTGCGATCTCGCCAGCAAGGAGCAAGTGTCGAAGCTGATCGACGAAGCGATCAAGGCCCTGGGCGGGCGTCTCGATATCCTGGTCAACAATGCTGGACTCACCCGCGACAACCTCTTCATGGTGATGAAGGACGAGCAGTGGGACGAGGTGATCGCAGTCAACCTCACCTCGACATTCATGCTGGCGCGCGCCGCCACCCGGCATATGCTGCGTAGCAAGACGGGCTACGGACGCATCATCAACATATCGTCGGTGTCGGGCATCTTGGGCAATCCGGGCCAAGGCAATTATGCGGCCTCCAAGGCCGGTATGATCGGCATGACCAAGTCCCTCGCGCGGGAGGTGGCGCCGCGGGGCATCACCGCCAACTGCATTGCGCCAGGCTTCATCAAAACGCCGATGACGGATGCCCTGAACGAAAAACAGATGGCATCGATCAAGGAAGCGATCCCCGCCCAAATGTTCGGTTCACCCGAAGATATTGCTGCATCAGCGGTTTATCTCGCCAGCACCGAAGCCCGTTACATGACGGGGCAGACGCTGCACGTCAACGGCGGTATGGTAATGGTGTGATCCGGCCAGACCTCGAGGCGTTTGGGCGCAGGGTTCGCCGGGCGGCCGGTGCCACACGGGTGGCGTGGGTATTGTAAGTGTGTTACCGAGCCCCGCGTTTTAGGGTTTGGAGCGAGAAAATCAACCTGGTTTACCGAGACACTCCAGGTGGATTGTCGAAGACGCCGGATTGCAGTACCAGCGCACGGACGCCGCGAAGGTCCAGCTCCAAACGAGTCGGCCGTCGAGATGCACCACGCGGGATCGAAGACAAGCGTGCCGCGTAGGCGGTATGGATCAAGGAACAGCCGAGGGATTATGCAATGAGCGATGTCGCAGAACGCGTGAAGAAGATCGTGATCGAACACCTGAGTGTCGAACCCGACAAGGTGACCGAGAGCGCGAGTTTCATCGATGACCTCGGCGCCGACAGTCTCGACACGGTCGAGTTGGTCATGGCTTTCGAAGAAGAGTTCGGATGCGAAATTCCGGACGACAAGGCAGAGCAGATCCAAACGGTCGGCGATGCCGTCAAGTTCCTGGAGAAGCAAGTCAAGGCAGCTTGAACTTCTTCATCCAACCGTTGCGCATCGCTGCACACCGAATGTGCGTGTGGCGTTGGCGACGATCGTGGATGGCTCAGTGCTGCTCTTGTAGGCCCAAGGGGTTAATTACCCCCAGAAAGTACGGGTGATCGCATGCGACGCGTGGTCATCACTGGCCTTGGTCTCGTCACACCTTTGGGTTGTGGCGTAGAGGCCACGTGGTCGGCGCTCCTCGAAGGTAAAAGCGGCGCGCGGCGCATCTCAGAGTTCGAAGCGGCCGACCTCGCGTGCCAAATTGCCTGTTTCATTCCACGTGGCGATGGGTCTGCCGGCACGTTCAATCCCGATCAGTGGATGGAGCCGAAAGAGCAGCGCAAGGTCGATGATTTCATCATCTATGCGATGGCGGCAGCCGACCAGGCGTTGGCAGATTCCGGCTATAAACCCTCCACGCCCGAGCAACAGGAACGCACTGGCGTCTTGATCGGCTCCGGCATCGGCGGATTGAGCGGCATTGCCGACACGGCGATCCTGTTGAAGGAGCGCGGACCTCGGCGCATTTCCCCTTTCTTTATACCAGGCCGTTTGATCAACCTGACGTCGGGTTATGTATCGATCAAGCATGGCTTGAAGGGGCCCAACCACTCCGTGGTCACGGCCTGTTCGACCGGGTCACATGCGATCGGCGATGCGGCGCGCCTCGTGGCGCTGGGAGACGCGGACGTCATGGTGGCCGGCGGCGCGGAAAGCCCGATCTGTCGCATCTCAATGGCTGGGTTTGCCGCCTGCCGCGCCTTGTCCACAGGTTTCAACGATGCGCCCACGAAGGCGTCACGCCCCTATGACAAGGACCGCGACGGCTTCGTCATGGGTGAGGGCGCAGGCATCGTCGTTCTCGAAACGCTGGAGCACGCCAAGGCACGGGGCGCGCGCATTTATGCCGAGGTCATCGGCTACGGCATGTCGGGCGACGCCTACCATATCACGGCGCCAGCGGAGAATGGTGACGGCGCGTTCCGCTGCATGCGCAATGCGCTGGCGCGCGCTGAGATCGATGTGAGCGAAGTCGATTACGTGAATGCGCATGGCACATCGACGCCGATGGGCGATGAGATCGAGTTGGGCGCGGTCGAGCGCTTGTTCGGAAACTCCGCGGGGAAGCTCGCGATGTCCTCTACCAAGTCCGCCGTCGGGCACCTGCTCGGGGCGGCCGGCGCCGTCGAAGCGATCTTTTCCGTGCTCGCGATACGCGACAATATAGCGCCGCCGACGCTCAATTTGGACAACCCCTCCATCGAGACGCCCATCGACCTCGTTGCGCATAGGGCCAAGACCCGGAAAATCGATACGGTTCTGTCGAATTCCTTTGGTTTTGGCGGCACCAACGCGTCGCTCGTCCTGCGGCGTGTGTGAGGTCTTCGGCGCGACGTCAGGTGTCCCATTCCAACCTGGCGCTGCGTACCCTGTGGTATTGCGGATCGTCCGTCCTTTGGCCACATTCCGGCGTAGTTTGAGCCGATTGCGAATGCGAGTCGCGTCTTGCCGGGAGCCCAATGCGCGGGGACCGGGACCGCGACTGCACCGGAGCCCACGATGAGGGATCGACGACCTCCCGCCGATCGAACCGCGCAGCCGCGGCTTCAAGGTTTGACGCCTCGGAGTCCGTCGGAATTGCTCATGCCCACGCGCCCACCGACGCCAGCGACTTCGGGGCGGCGCGCCATGCGCAGTGTGCCGTTGGATGGCGAACCGCGGGCTTCGAGTCGGGTGTTGAGGTTTTTTAGCGGGACGCTGACGTTTTGTCTGCTCGTGCTGGTCATCGTCGGTGGTTCGACGTTCGTCGTCACCCGCAACTTCGATGTGCCGGGGCCGCTCACGTCGACGACGGTCGTGGTCATTCCGAAGGGGGAGGGGACCTACGATATCGCCGCGCGCCTCGAGGGAAAGGGCATCATTACGGATCGCCGCCTATTCGTTGCGCAGTATTGGGCGGCGCGCAGTTTTGGTGGTCTTGCCGCCGACAAGACGATCAAAGCGGGCGAATACGAAGTGAAGGCGGCCGCTAGCGTTCGCGATGTCCTCGACACGCTGATCGAAGGCCGCGCGATCCTGCACAAAGTCACCATCCCAGAAGGGCTCACGAGCTTGCAGATTGTCGAGCGGCTGCGGGCTGACACAGGTCTGTCGGGGGAGATCACGGAGGTTCCCGCCGAGGGAACATTGCTTCCTGACACCTACAAGGTCGGGCGCGGAATGGCGCGCCAGGAGGTGATTGACCGGATGCGCGCCGATCAAAAGAGAGTTGCGGCCCAACTTTGGGCGAGGCGCCAACCCGACCTGCCGGTCAAAACCCTCGAACACGCTTTGATCCTCGCATCGATCGTGGAGAAGGAAACCAGCCGAGCCGACGAGCGTACGAAAGTGGCTGCCGTTTTCGTGAACCGCCTGCGCAAACCCATGCGGTTGCAATCGGACCCGACGATCATCTACGGACTGGTTGCTGGCCAGGGACCTCTCGGACGCGCGATAACGCGGGCGGATATCGATTCCAAAACCTCGTATAACACGTATCAAATCGACGGACTGCCTCCGACGCCGATATGCAACCCTGGGCGGTCCGCAATTGAAGCCACGCTCAATCCCGCCAAGACGCAGGACCTCTTTTTCGTCGCCGACGGAACCGGTGGACACGCCTTCACAACCAATCTGAAGGATCACAACATCGCCGTTGGCAACTGGCGCCGTATCGAACGCGAGAAGGCTGCGCGCCTCCAGCCGGGTGGCCCGGCGGCGCCCGCTGACAAACAAGACACCGCGCCCACACCGGTCGAACCGACTGCCGCTTCGGTGCCGACCACTGCGGCCCGACCCCCGCAGGTTTTCAAGCCCGCACCGCCTCCCCCGAAGGCCAAAGCGCCTACCGAGCCCGCGACGACGGCTGCCCAGAAGAAGCCGTGAACCCACGGGGTTGGTCTCGCACGCACATTCGGCGCCGTGACACCTGCCCTCGGCTCGATGCGGTATGACCCGACGTTGTCATTGATCGCCCTTACCGGTAGACATCGTCGGGACCATTCTGTCCGCGACGTTCCAATTCAGGAGTGATGTCGCCCAATGCCGCTCAAGAGCATGACCGGGTTCGCCCGAAGCGAGGGCGCCTATACCGGTACGCGATGGCATTGGGAGGTGCGCAGCGTCAACGGTCGCGGCCTCGATGTTCGCGTGCGGTTGGCGCCTGGCTTCGAAGCGTTGGAGATTCGCACGCGGGAGGCCGTGTCGCGTCGCATGGCGCGGGGCAACGTGTCCGTCAATTTGGCCGTTCAGCGCGATGCCGGCGACGGCGATATGCAGGTGAATGAGGCGGCCCTTCAGCGTGTGCTGGCCCTGGTGGCCCGGTTGCGCGCGAGTGGCGACTTCGACAGACCCAGACCCGAAACTCTATTGTCGCTAAGGGGCATTCTGGAACCCGTGACGTCGACCGAGTCAGATGCCGAGGCAGTGGAGCGCTCGAGCCGTATGTTGTCGAGCCTCGACGCCGCCCTCGACGGTCTCGTTTCGGCGCGGGCGGAGGAAGGCGCACGGCTCGAACCTCTTCTCGAGCAACAGTTCAAGACGATCGAAACGCTCGTGGCCGAGATCGCCGCATCGCCCTCGCGCACGCCGGCTGCGATTCAGGCCCGCCTACGCGAGCAATTGCAGCGATTGGCTTTGACGGGGAGCGGCGGCATCGACGAAACCCGCCTCTACCAGGAAGCAGCGTTACTAGCGGCGCGCGCCGATATCGAGGAGGAGGTGGCACGGCTCGCAGCCCACGTCGCTGCGGGTCGCGATCTGTTGGCCGTACGCGAGCCAGTCGGACGCCGCCTCGATTTCCTCACCCAAGAGTTCAATCGCGAGGCGAATACGCTCTGTTCCAAGTCCAACGATATCGATATCACTCGCGCTGGACTCGCGCTCAAGGCGATCATCGATCAGATGCGCGAGCAGGTTCAAAACATCGAATGAGGCGCGCCCCGCCATGTCGGTCGCAACGGACAACAGTCGTGGAAAGGCTCCCGCCGAGCGTCGAGGCGTGATGCTGGTTCTCTCGTCGCCATCGGGCGCCGGAAAGACGACCTTGTCGCGCGCGCTGTTGCAAGAAGACGCCCAAATCGCGCTGTCGGTGTCCGTCACGACGCGACCGCCCCGGCCAGGCGAAATAGACGGCCGTGATTATCATTTCCGAGATCGCCAGGGCTTCGAGGCGTTGCGCGACGAGGGCGCATTGCTCGAGTGGGCGCACGTGCACGGGAACTCCTATGGCACGCCGCGCGCCGATGTCATGGAACGCCTCGAAGCAGGCGGCGATATTCTCTTCGATATCGATTGGCAGGGCGCCGATCAGCTCGCCGCCAAAGCGCCCGACGATGTGGTGCGCGTGTTCATTTTGCCGCCGTCGACAGCGTCTCTGGAGCAGCGCCTGCGCATGCGTGCGCAAGACGACCAGGCCGTTGTCGAGCGCCGGCTCGCGGGAGCGGCCGCCGAGATCGCCCACTGGCGCGATTACGATTACGTGCTGGTGAATGCGCAGGTCGACACGTGCCTCGCTCAACTGCGCGCCATCCTGGCGGCCGAGCGCCTGAAACGCACACGCCAGACGAGTCTAGCTCCCCTCGTGCAGAGCCTCCTGCATGGTCATTGACCAACGCTGACAATTGCTGCGAACCCAAATTTCGATCCGACTGATCGGTTCATGACTGCCGGGGAACCCGCTGTCGATGCCGGCGTTTTATCGCCAGGGTTCATAAGAGACCCTTCAGACGAAATGGAGACATCTCATGGATTGGGACAGAGTGGAAGGCAACTGGAAGCAGCTCACCGGCAAGGTCAAAGAGAAGTGGGGTGACCTGACGGACGACGATCTCACGTCGATCAACGGCAAGCGCGACCAGCTCGAAGGTAAATTACAGGAGCGCTACGGCTACGCAAAAGACAAGGCGCGCGATGAAGTCGATGACTTCATGAAGTCGAACTGATCCCAAAGGGGAGTGGGCGGCCTGGACTAAAGTTCAGGTCGCTCCGTCGCTATCCAGGGCTGCAGCAATTCGAGCAAAATCACTCGGCGCCAACTCCTCGGCGCGCTGCTGCGAATTCAACCCGAGCCGCTCGAGGAGTATGCTTGGCTCGCGATAGAGCGACTTTAGGCTCTGCCGCAACATCTTGCGCCGCTGACCGAACGCTGCTGCCGTCACGCGGCCCAACGTCAGCACGTTGCAGGGTGGTTCGCATATCTCACGTGGACTGAATTCAACGACTGCCGATGA
>JANOKV010000115.1:0-2303 GCA_031419415.1 Hyphomicrobiales bacterium
GTCCTGACAGTTTCCTGTCCGAATCGCACTCGGAACACCAACCTTATCCGAGATGTTAGCTGCAAGTGACGCTCCTGTGAAGCCTTGCATCCACATGTCGTGCGGCGTCGCCGCCGTCCGACACTTCGAGAACATCGCCGACTGCCACTTCGCCCCCGCCGCATCCGCAGACCGGGTGAACTATAAACCCGATACGCGCTCGCGAGTTCCGGTTGCGACTGTTGGGCGGAGAGGCCACGCGACAGGCGCGGCGCGCGGTCCCAGCCTTGAACGCTCACCCCTGCTTACTCGCCTCGTAGCGGGCCTTGGTCTGCGCATTCATCGGATATAGCCCCGGCAGCGCGGCGCCGCCCTCGACTTCGGCCATGATCCAGGCTTCTTGCCGCTCCTGCTCGGGGGCCTGCGCCACCACGTCATCGAGCATCTTCTGCGGGATCAGCACCGCACCGTCGTCATCGACCACGATCACGTCGTCGGGGAATACGGCGACGCCGCCACAGGCGATCGGCTCTTGCCAAGCGGCGAACGTCAACGCCGCGACCGACGGTGGAGCCGCGCCGCCGCGGCACCAGACCGGCAACGTCGTCGCCAGCACACCCGCCACATCGCGCACCACGCCATCGGTCACGAGGCCGGCGACGCCACGCTTCTTCATGCGGGCGCACAAGATGTCGCCGAAGATGCCGGCGTCGGTCACGCCCATGGCGTCGACCACGATGATGGCGCCGGGCGGCATCGCCTCGATCGCTGCCCGGGTCGAAATCGGGGACGACCAGGATTCGGGCGTCGCCAAATCCTCGCGCGCCGGCACGAAGCGCATCGTGAACGCGCGCCCCACCAATCTGGGCTGCCCCTTCGCGAGCGGCGTAGGCCCCCGCAACCAGACGTTGCGCAAGCCTTTCTTGAGCAGAATGGTCGTGATCGTCGCCGTCGTGATCTGGGACAGCGTGGCGATGATGTTCGGGTCGAGGGACATGAGAGCTCCGGAGCATGGCGATCGAGGGCGCGCGAGGGACGCCGCGCCATCATCGAACCGGAGGCAATGTCTTGCAAGAGGCGCGACGGGACTCGGGTTTCGCCAACCATCTGCCAGGCGCCTGCGACGGCTGGTCGGCGCCAGCGCTGCCGTTTGGCGCAGGCGTGTCCCCTGACGTCGAAGAGGGCGTCGACGGCAGCTCCCTGTCGTGTCGCTTCCACTGGGGGAGAGGCGCGCCATGCGTTCGCGGTCGCATGTAGGCCTCCAATCGATCGACGGCCTGTCGCCAATTTCTGACGTCGAGGCTGCGATACAATTTCTTCCGTCGATATTTGACGGTGCTGACTTTCAGCCCCACTGCGGCGGCGGTGTTGACCAGTGTCGTTCCCAGCGCCAGCGCGTTCAGGATGCGCAGATCGAAGGCGTCGAAATCGGAGGTGTCGAGCCAGGGGAGCGTTGCGGCGTGCAGCTCGATCTGTGACGACGCGAATGGGCGGCCGTTGGAGACATGGCGCAACGCTGTGCGTAGTTCAAGCGTCGTCGCGGTTCTGTGCAGGAACCCCAACACGCCGAGCCGGTGCAGGATGGCGATTTGCAGGGGGCCAATGTCGTCGTCGACGAAAGCGATGATACAGGGCCGTTGCGTCGTCGGGTGGGCGATGGCGTTCAAGACGAACCCGTCGCGGCCTTCGTCGACCACCAGCACATCGGGCTTTTCGCGCCGCAGCAGCTCCACCAGCTGGCGCCTGGCATACTGCGAACCGACGACACGGGATCGGCCACGCGCGATGGCGAGACGGACCCCGTGTTTGAACATCGGCTCGCTATCCACAATGGCTATGCGAAGGCGAGCGGTCATGAAGGATGCTTCGACAATAGACCCCGAAAAAAACAATCAGACTTTCATGGCGCGGGTGTACTCCGCCAGGTCCGTAACGATCGCCTTGGCGTCGGCGCTGCCGGCGCGCAGCTTCACGGTCGTGTCTTTGAACTCGCGATCGCGGAGCGAAACCAGGAAGCGCGGCATGGCGCGCGGATCGCCCGCGACCGCGATCAACCACACGATGTCGCCCGAGGTCCACTCGTTGGGCTTGAGCAGCAGGGGCTTGTCGAGGTCCATCGAGAGCCGCTTGTCGACTTCCGGCGAGACGCGGGCCCACAGGGCGACCGCTGCGGGAATGAGGGTTACTCCCGCCTTTGGGTCGGCGTTGGGGACGCTGGCGCTGACTTTGCCGAGGCGCCATTGACCCGCGAGCAGCGGCGGCAGCAGCAACCACTCGAGATCACCCAGGCGCGTATTGCGGAAATTGCGATCGCGCATCATCAC
>JANOKV010000116.1:0-12902 GCA_031419415.1 Hyphomicrobiales bacterium
AAAATGCGGTTGGCGAGGGACGCGGGGGCGTATCGGGGTACATTCCGGGCTGATGCCACGGCACCCAACTTTGTGCAGCTGCGACCTCGGTCAACGCCACAATGAACAATCCGACAAGACCCACCCGACGCATGTTCAACCCCAATTTGTCGTTGCGACAGTTCCGGTAACGTCTGAAACCGGAAAACAGCCAGCATCGTTTCGTAATATGGTTTACGAGCACTTTCCGCGGCAGTCGGAAAAGCGCCCGAAGTGCAGCCCAGGCCACCGGCAGACGCCGTTCGCACGCGGCGAATTATCGGTTAGTCTCACGCCCGGAGACCGGACAACGGAGGGACACCCCATGAAGCTCGGCTATTTCGACGATTGGCGCCTGGGCGTCGTCAAAGGTGATGCGATCGTCGATGTCACGGCGCTCGTCCTGGACGTGCCCCACATCGGCCCGCACGATCTGATCGCGGGCCTGATCGAACGCTTCGCTACCTATCGCCCCAAGCTGGAAGCAGCCGTTGCCCGCGAGAAAGGCGTGCCGATCGCCGGCGTTCGCCTGCGCCCGCCCTTGCCGCGACCCATCAACATCGATTGCATGGCGGTCAACTACATGGAGGACGGCACGCTGAAGGAGCCGGCCCCGATCAACGGCTTCCATAAGACGCCCTCTGCCATCATCGGTCCCGGCGATACGATGGTGTTGCCCGACATCGCGGCATCCGTGTTTGAGGGTGAGGCGGAGATGGCGCTCGTCATCGGCAGGCGCGCCCGCAACGTCAAGGCGGCCGACGCAATGCAATACGTGTTCGGCTACACGAATTTCATCGACGGTTCCGCGCGCGGCATGAAACCCACCAACAATACGTTCTATCAAATGAAATCGCGTGAGACGTTCGCGCCGATCGGACCCTGGATCGTCACTGCCGACGAGATCGCCAACCCGCAGAATGTGCAGATCAGGCTGTGGAACAACGGCCGCCTGCGTCAGAACTTCAACACCGACGACATGGCCCACAAAATAGCACGCTGCATCGAATGGGTGACCCACCAGCATACGCTGGAGCCCGGCGATATTCTGGCCACCGGCACGAACCACCGTGGCCTACACGCGTTCCATGACGGCGACACGATCGAACTCGAGTGCGCGGGGCTGGGGCGCCTGACGTTCCATGTGCGCGATGATCTGAAACGCACTTGGTCGCATGAGACGCGCCTCGAGCGCATGGAAAAGGGCGTCGATTCTATCGCGCCACAACTCACCGGCAAATATGCGCCGGCCAAGGACTGAGCCCGAGGAGGGTATCGATGACGTTTTCGGTTCGGCAATTGCATCCGTTGTTCTTCGGCGACATCTCCGGCGTCGATCTGGCAAAGGAGCTCACCCCCCAGGCCATCGAGCAGATCAAAGTGGCGATGGATCGATACGCTGTCGTCGTCTTCCACGATCAGCGCCTGGACGACGACCGGATGCTCGAACTCGGCCAGACGTTCGGCGGTCTATCGGCGCCGCGCAATCATCGCGTCGTGCGCCGTCTCAAATACGACCA
Organism: Hyphomicrobiales bacterium; assembly: GCA_031419415.1. GTDB lineage: Bacteria > Pseudomonadota > Alphaproteobacteria > Rhizobiales > Hyphomicrobiaceae. The sequence goes on from JANOKV010000116.1 coordinate 1,539, forward strand.
GCTCGCCGATATTTCCAATCTCGACGAGAAGAACCAGCTTCGCTCCCGCGACGATCATCGGCGGTTGGATGGCCTGGGCAATCAGCTCTGGCACTCCGACGCTTCGTTTCGGCAGGTGTCGGGGGCGCTCTCGATGCTCTACGCGCACATCATCCCGCCCAAGGGCGGCGAGACTGAATTCGCCGACTTGCGCGCGGCCTACGACGATCTCGATGAGGAGACCAAAGCCCAAATCGAAACCCTCGAGGCCGAGCATTCGATCTTCAACTCGCGTGGCCAACTCGGCCATACCGACTATACGGAAGCAGAACGCGCCAGTCTGCCTTCGGCCTTCCATCGGATCGTGCGCGTGCATCCGGGCTCCAAGCGCCGGACGCTCTATCTCGGCGCACACGCCACCAGCATCGTCGGCTGGCCCATTCCCGAGGGCAAACTGCTCCTGCGCGATCTGCAGGAGCGGGCGACCGAGCGGCGCTTCGTCTATCGCCACACCTGGAAGGTGGGTGATCTCGTCATCTGGGACAATCGGTGCACCCTGCATCGCGGCCGGCCCTACGACGATGCCAGGCATGTCCGCGATCTGCGCCGCGTGACCACGCAGGACCCGGAAAAACTTCCGGCCGAGGCGGCGGAGTGAATGGCTCCGCCCGCCGATCGGTGGCGGCGCTGGTGACTCGCCGAGACTTGATGATCGGCGCCGTGGCCATCGCCACCACGACGGCCGCGCCGCGCGTTGGCGTGTCTGCCCAGGAGACAACTGCCATGCTGACCCGCGCGATACCGTCCACGGGCGAAAAACTTCCCGTCATCGGTTTGGGCACGTGGCAGACTTTCGACATCGCCGATGATCCCGCCGATTTGGCGCAGCGTCGCGACGTGTTGGACGTTCTGTTTGCCGCCGGTGGCCGCGTCATCGACAGCTCCCCCATGTATGGCCGCGCCGAGGCCGTGACCGGCAAACTGATCGCCGCCATGGGTGCACGCGACAAGGCCTTCATCGCGACCAAGGTCTGGACCAGTGGTAAACAGGCCGGCATCGCCCAGATGCAGTCCTCGGCGTCCAAGATGAGCGCACCGGTTGTCGATCTGATGCAGATCCACAACCTCGTCGATTGGCGCACGCACGTGGCCACCCTGCGGGCCATGAAGGCGGCTGGCACTATTCGCTATATCGGCATCACGCACTATACGACGAGCGCCTTCGACGACTTGGCCGCGATACTACGCACCGAGCCGATGGACTTTCTCCAAATTCCTTATTCGCTCGATCAGAGAGCAGCGGAGACGAGGTTGTTGCCGCTCGCGGCTGAGCATCGCGTGGCCGTTATCCCCAACGTCCCGTTCGGCGGCGGACAGATGTTTGCAAAAGTTCGCGGCAAGCCGTTGCCTGATTGGGCGGCCGACATCGAAGCCAAGAGCTTCGGTCAGATCTTTCTGAAATATCTCATCGCTCACCCAGCGGTGACGTGCGTCATTCCCGGCACGGGCAAACCCGACCACATGCGCGACAACGTCGGCGCTGGCGTTGGCCCCCTCCCCGACTCTGCGCTGCGCCAGCGCATCGCTGCGTGGTGGGCAGGGCAATGATGGCAACACCCGACCGCTGCTAGCGCGTTATTTGGCCTTGCCCTCGACGAAGCTCGCAACCAGGCGATAGGCGATGGCGTGGCGGCCAGGGGCCGTCAGGCCTTCGGGATGGCGCCCTTCGAGCATGGCGGCGGCCTCTTCTTTCGAAAACCAGCGCGCGTCCTCGAGTTCACTTTTGTCGACGACGATGTCGGTATTTTCGGCATAGGCCACGCAACCGATCATCAACGAGTGCGGGAACGGCCACGGCTGGCTCGAGTGATACTCCACCCGGCCGACACGAATGCCCGTCTCTTCGAGAACTTCACGGCGCACCGCATGCTCGATGTCTTCGCCCGGCTCCAGAAAGCCTGCGAGCGTCGAGTACATCTTTGCGGCGTAGCGATATTCATGCGCCAGGATGCAGCGCTCGCCATCGGTGACCAGCATGATGACGACGGGATCGGTCCGTGGAAATCCTTCGGCGCCGCAGCCCCAACACTTGCGCCGCCAGCCGCCGTCCTTGACGAGCATCGTCGAACCGCACTTGCCACAGCACTTGGCGTTTTCATGCCATTGCGCCAGCGCCCGAGCCTGGCCGGCGAGCGACTGCTCTTCCGACGTCAGAACCCCCTGCATCGCCAGCGTTCGCAGATCGACGGCGGGCCGCAGGAACTCGATAGCGCCCGGCGTCGCCCGCGCGCGATGGTCGGTGATGGCAATCGCGAAGTGCGGCACCCCGGCGTCGCGCGACAGACCCAGAAACAGCGCGTCACCGTCGGGCAACGCCAGCCGGGTCACCTCGGCGCGGGACAGATACCTCAGCTGCCCTGTCTTCTTGTCTTCGCTGGACACGATGACGGGCTTCAGGTCGCAGAACACGATGAATCGCGCCGTTTCGGCCGTCCGCTGTTGCGTGATCCACGCTTCGTCGGCGCGCTTTGGACTGTACCGGTCCAGTAGCGTGGTGGCGGCGACTGTCGGCATGCCCGATCTCCCTATTTCACAACGGCAGGAAGAGAGCACAGGCGTCCCGACGGCGCAATCGACGGGATCGGCAAGGCAAATGTCGCCCGCCAGCCAGGATGGCCAGGAAACGGCCTTTCCCCGACAGGCGAGGCCTGTGTAGACTTACATGCACCAAAGACAAAATCCGGGAGGCTCAGATGAGACGTGCAGTAGTAGTCGCGTTGATTGGTTTATTGCTCTCGACGACAGCCAGTGCCCAGACGCCCACCTGGCTTCCGCCAGCAGAGAAAGACCGCTGCCCCTCCAAGTGGGGTGCCGCCGACGAACGCGGTTCTATGAACCTGCAAAATGCGGAGGCCGTCAAAAAAGCCACGGCGTTGATCAAGGCTGGCGAAGTCATCGAGCTTGCCCATGTCCTCAACGATAAAATGCCGTTCTTCGGCACCCGCCGTTTCGATGTCCACACCAAGCGCACGTTTTTCAACCAGCCAGCCAACAAGCGCTCATCGAACGAGGAGATCGTGATTTCCGAGATTGGTCAGGTTGGCACCCAGCTCGATGGGTTCGCACACCAAGGCCACGAGGACAGTCTTTATAATTGCTTCAAGATCAGCGAAATTTCTGCGCGCGGTGGTTTTTCCAAGCTCGGAATTCACCAGACAGGGATGTTCTTTACGCGTGGTGTGTTGATCGACGTTGCAGCCTTCAAGGGCGTCGAAACGCTACCCGACACCTACGAGATCACCGTCGAAGACCTCGAGGGTGCGCTAAAAAAACAGGGCACCACGTTGCAGGATGGCGATGCCGTTGTCATCAACACAGGCTGGCACAAGTTTTGGGGCACGGATAACGCCCGCTATGTCAAATCATGCCCCGGCCTCGGCGTGAAAGCAGCCCAGTGGTTGATTGCGAAGAACCCGATGCTGCTCGGGGCCGACAATTGGCCGGTCGAAGTTGCGCCCAATCCTGACCCGACGATTTCGTTGCCCGTGCACCAACTCGCCCTCACCGTGCACGGCGTGCATCTGCTCGAGAACATGAAGACCGACGAGTTGGCCGCTAAGCGCGTCTACGAGTTCGCCTTCATGATGCAACCCATCAAGATGCAGGGTGGCTCCGGCTCCACAGTCGCCCCGGTTGCCGTGCGCTGAGAGATGCGAGCATTACTGGCGTTCAGGAGTGCGTGCCCTGAACGCCACCTCGGCTTCGCAGCCCTATTTGCCCAAGGCCGCACGCACTTGACCGAGCACGCGCTCGGCGAGAATGGCGTAACCGGCCGGCGTGAAATGCACGCCATCGTCGCGCAGCTCGCTCCGTGGCAGGGAATCGAGATCCGCATTTTCGATGACGATCAGCTTGACGGCTCGGGCCGCCAAACGAGAGCGTATCGCCTCGATGTTGGCGGATCGCTCGGCCCCCAGCCCCATGCGCTCGTCATTGGTGCCGGGCTGTAGGATCACGAGGTCGACGCCCTCGGGAACGGCGCGATCGAGCCTCGCGAGCATGCCTCCTGTCGTGTCGCCGGCAATTCCAGCATTGAGGACATCCGCGTCCAAGCCTCCCGCGACGAGCAACGCGTGCAATCGAGCCGGATAGGCCTCCGATGTCATGACGCCCCAGCCTTGCGTGTTGCTGGCTCCGAGCGCCACGACCTTCACGGAGGACCCGCCCTGAGCATGTGCCGAAAATCCTGTGCCGACGGCAAAGGCGCACACCAAGGCGCCTGCCATGAATCGAAACCAAGATTTCAGCTGCATGCACGCCTCATCGAAAGGGATTGGAATGATGGCATTGGTCGCTATCGACTTTTGCCTTCGCGTCCGACTGACTCCGGTTTCTCACCTGCACCCGTTTCTGCGACGCCCAAGGCATCGGCCAACCGGCTCTTCGCTGACCCCGGCCTGAGCGCCTTTTGCTGGCTTGCGTGCGGCGACCAACCCGTCAGCGTCAGGATCTCGAAGGTCGCACGGACACGCCCATCGGTGCGCGCAAAGCGTTCCTGGTAGATCTCCACCGCCCGCAGCAACGTCTGGCGTCGCAGCGGTTTGCGCGAGCGTTCGACGAGGACGTTTGCTGCTCCCATGCCCCGCACATCGCGCATCAACTCGAGGGCGCTCGGATAGGCCACCTCGAGGATGTCGCTGTCGGCCACGGGCAGCGCAAAGCCCGCGCGCTGCAGGAGACCACCCAGATCGCGCACGTCGGCGAACGGAGAAACGCGGGGCGAGGCCCCTCCTGTCGTTTCCGTCTCGGCCGCAACGAGGGCCTGGCGAAGCTCCGTCAATGTCTGGCCACCCAACATCGCCGCCAGAAAGAGGCCATCGGGCTTCAAGGACCGCTCGATCTGCACCAGCGCGCCCGGCAGATCGTTGACGAACTGCAAGGCGAGGCCCGAGACGACGAGATCGAGGGAGCGGGAAGCGAACGGCAGCATCTCTTCGTCGGCCGTGACGACCGGGCCATCGCACTGCGCGAGCAGGGACGGCGACAAGTCCGCATCAATGACGATTTCGCACCCCGGCAGCGTGCGCAAGGCGCGGGAGACGAGCCCATGGTGGGCGCCCACATTCACCGCGAGCGGAAACTGGCGTTTGATCAGCGACAAGCGCCACGCCAAATCCTCGGCGACGCGTGCCAACAGGAAATCGTGGTCGCCAGCGCCGGCAGCGAAGCGCTCACGCCGGCGCGTCAACAAAGATCGGTCGAAGACGAGGTGTTCAGATGCCATGGCTGGAATATAGTGCGCCACGCGACATGTGCCGAGCGATCTGTCAGGGGGACCCGACAGGTCATGCGGAAAAATTGAAGGCCGGAGGTGGATGACGACCCCATCGCAAAGCCAGGACTCAGAGGATGGAGGTGCGCAGGCCGGCTCCCGACCCGCGCGCGGCCTCCTCGCCGCCTCCCGCGCGGCCCTGCATAGCGTCGGGAGCTGGATCGTGCCGGCTGTCTGCGTCAGTTGTCGGGCCGCCTTGTCGCGGCACGATGCGTTATGCGCGCCTTGCTGGGGCCGCATCGCGTTCATTCGCCACCCCCTATGCGATCGCCTCGGCGTGCCACTGCCGTTCGGCGGAGGCGGCGGGCCGATCGTGTCGGCAGCCGCCGCCGCCGATCCCCCCACTTACGCCCGAGCGAGAGCCGTTGCCGTGTTCGAGCGCGATGGCGTGCTGCAGCAGCTCGTGCATGGGTTCAAATACCAGGACCGGCACGAGGCCCGGCGCCTGTTCGGTCGCTGGCTTGTCGAAGCCGGTCGGGAGCTGTTTGCCGACACGAACCTGATCGTCCCCGTGCCCCTGTCGCGACGGCGGCTGCTGTGGCGGCGGTTCAATCAGTCCGCACTTCTCGCCCAGGAGGTTTCCCGCGCCACTGGCCTTCCATGGAGCCCCAATGCCTTCGTCCGGACGCGCGCGACGATCCAACAGGTCGGGCTCACCCGCGAGCAACGCCGGCTCAATGTGCGCAACGCGTTTGCCGTGCCCTCCCGCCGCCGGTCCGTCGTGGAAGGTCGCAACCTGCTTCTGATCGACGACGTCATTACCACCGGCGCCACCATCGAGGCAGCCGCGCGCAGCCTCGTTGCCGCCGGCGCCAATCGAGTCGATGTGCTGGCCCTAGGGCTCGTCACCGACCCCCGGGCGATCACGTTGTGATTGCCGCCCTTCCCCACTGCTGCGACGGCTGATGCCCTTTTCCTCGGCGCAGCGAAGCATTAGATGTGGCAGGTCAACACGCTGGTGCAGCCGAAGGAGAAGTGCAATCCATGGCGCGGATCGTCATCTACTCGAGCAGCTATTGCCCCTACTGCTCGGCCGCCAAACGGCTCCTCACCAACAAGGGTGTCGCCTACGAGGAGATCGATGTCGACGGCCGCCCCGCCCTGCGCGAGGAGATGCGCACCAAGGCTGGCGGCGTGAACACAGTCCCGCAAATCTGGATCGACGATAGACATATCGGTGGCTGCGACGACCTGCATGCCCTCGACGCCGCCGGCAAGCTCGACCCGCTGCTGGCGCGCTGACGACGCGGGGACACGACTGGAAAGCAGGCTCGCATGACCGACACGACGGCATCGACACACAAAAGTGGGCGACTGCGCATCGGCCTCGTGCAGATGTGCGCCAGCCGCACCGTTGCCGAGAACGCAGATGCCGCCACCCGCGGAATTCGGGAGGCGGCGGGTCGGGGCGCGACCTACATCCAGACCCCCGAATTCACGACGCTGATGGAAATGCAGTCCAAGCGCCTGTTCGCGGAAACGAAGCCCGAGGAGAACAGTCCGGTCATCGCTCACTTCGGCGGACTTGCGCGAGACCTGGGCGTTCATCTCCACATCGGCTCGATGGGGGTGCTCGTCGAGGCCGACAAGATCGCAAACCGGTCCTACCTCTTCGCGCCCGACGGCACGAAAACGGCTCATTACGACAAGATCCATATGTTCGACGCCGCTGTCGGCGGCCGGGACAATTTCCGCGAGTCGAAGAATTTCGCCGCTGGCAGCGCGGGTGTCGTGGCTCGCCTCGGTGACGCCCGCATCGGCTTGACCATCTGCTACGATGTGCGCTTCCCTGGTCTCTATCGGGGGCTCGCCAAAGCTGGGGCGCAGATCATCGCCGTGCCGTCGGCGTTCACCCGGCAGACCGGCGACGTCCATTGGCATACCCTGTTGAAGGCCCGCGCCATCGAGACGGGAAGCTTTATCGTCGCTGCCGCCCAAACCGGCACGCACGAATGCGCGCGCGAGACCTACGGGCATTCCCTCGTCGTGTCGCCATGGGGGGAGGTTGTGGCCGATGGCGGCGTTGCCACATGCGTCATCGTCGTCGATATCGACCTGGACGACGTGGCGACTGCCCGACGCCGCATGCCATCGCTCGAGCACGATCACCCGTTCGACATCGCGGCGGTGCGGCCGCGCGCTGACGCGGGAGCGCCATGAATGATCCGTTATAGTCTCATCTGCGACAAGTCCCACGGCTTCGAAGGCTGGTTTGCCAGCAGCGACGCCTTCGACAAGCAGGCCAAGCGCAAGCTGGTCACCTGCCCCGCGTGCGGATCGGTGAAGGTCGAAAAGGCGCTGATGGCTCCCAATGTGGTGACCAGCCGCAAGAAGGCGTCCCGCGCGTCGGGTGCCGAGGTGACCCCTACCGCCGTTCCTCCGCAGGTCGAGACCGGGCGCCACCTCGTCGCCAGCACGGAACAGCGCGAGGCGATGAAACGCCTGCGCCGGATGCGCGACGAAGTGCTCGCCAAATCCGAATACGTCGGACCCAGATTTGCCGATGAAGCACGCCGAATTCACAATGACGAGACGGCCACGCGCGGCATCCACGGCGAAGCCACGCTCGACGAAGTGAAGGCGCTGAGCGAAGACGGCATCGATGTCTTTCCGGTCCCCGTTCTGCCGGACGATCAAAATTGATATCGACCGATGCCCGACGGCGACAGGTGCGCGCGACACGTTCGCGAATGCGCGCGATGAAGTCGCATGCCTCTTTCCGACAGCCTCGAGGCAAGGCATACTTCACCCATGTTGCAATCACGTACAGAGATCCGCGTACGCAAGGGCGTGCACCGGGATTCGGAAGCGCTCGCGGGCGTCTTTCGCGAATCGTGGGAATTGGCCTATCGTGGGATCATCCCCCACCTGCATCTCGAGACGATGATCCGCCGCCGAGACAAGAGCTGGTGGCAGAACGCGATGCGGGGATCGGACGGTCTGCTCGTGCTCGAAGTTTCAGGTGTGACGGCCGGATACGTGACGTTCGGGCGCGCGCGCGGTCGCACCAAATACCAGGGTGAAATCTACGAACTCTACCTCTCGCCGATCCATCAGGGTTTGGGCTTTGGTGAGCATTTGTTCGAAGCCGCGCGTTACGCCCTCGATGAGCGGCGTCTCAACGGACTGATCATATGGGCTCTAGCCGATAACATCGGTGCAGGCGAATTTTACCGCCGGCGCGGCGGGCGGCCCGTCGCCAAGACCACCGATAAGGTCGGCGGCGCCAAGTTGCAGAAAATCGGCTACGCTTGGTAGTGAACGGCGCGCGACGGCATCCTACGATCCCCCTCGTCACTCACATTGGGCTATGGCCGACTTTGCCAGCGATGATCGGCTGAGACTTGCAATCGAACGTGCGCGCGGTGCTATCGGCGATGCGCCGCGCAAACGCAATCGCATCGGGGTTCGCTACAGCGTCGATGTGCGCGACGTGGCACGACTCTCCTGGCGCGACCCGACTGACCACCACGACCTCGCCCTTTGCCACTTCAGTTCGGGTGCGGTAGCGCAGGATCGTCGCGTACGGCACCTTCTTGCCGTCCCGCAGATCGTACCGCCACTCCAATGTGGCGCGCGGCGTGCGGCCGGCAAATATCGAATTGTAAGCGCCGAGGGACTGGCGTGCCGCGCTGTGCCGTTCGGCGCCGCGACCGACGCTGACAAACGTCCGCAGATCGACGACCGAGACCCAAACGGGCCAGCCGTCCAAGCCCGGACAAAGCCGCGCCGGATGCCCGGTTGGCTCACTGAGTGTGCGGCATGAGGCGAGGTCGATCGTCGTATAGAGCGATTTCAACTCGTGTGCCCAAGCATCACCGCAGATGCTCATCACCAAGACACAGGCTGCAATGGCCTTCATGTGGTTCATCGAGGGATCACGCAATGCGTAGCAATTGAAAGGACTAGCCAACGTACCACCGCCACAGTGGACGGATTGTGGCAGCCGAATCCGGCCGCGCAACAGCGGTGGGCGCCGTTGCGTCGGCCGCAGTTCACATGTCGCCCCTATGCCGGGGGCCAGATCACCGCAATTCGGTCGCCTTGATCTCCTGCAATTTTCCGCCGCTCTCCGCGACCTGCCGCAGCAGCTCGGACGGTTTCCACCGCGCGCCGTAGCGCTGATGCCAAACTGCGATCTGATTGTAGATTTCGCGCGCGCCGATCGTGTCGCCCCAGTACATGACGCCGCCGCGATAGCGCGGGAAGCCGAAACCATGCAGCCACATCACGTCGATGTCGCTGGCGCGGATCGCTTTGCCTTCTTCGAGGATCTTGCAGCACTCGTTGATCGCGCCAAACAGCAGGCGGTGCAGAATTTCCTCGTTCGTGAAGGTGCGCTGCTGGATGCCGAGCTTAGCCGCCGTCTCCTTGATCAAGGTATGGAGGACAGGATCGCTGTGCGGCGTACGGTCTCCCTTTTCATAGCGATACCAACCAGCCCCGCTTTTCTGGCCCAATCGTCCCGCCTCGACGATGGCATCGGTAATCGGTAGGCCCCGATACTGGGGATTGGCCGCTGCCCGCCGTTTGCGCGTGTCGTAGGAGACATCGAGCCCCGACATATCATTGACCTTGAAGGGACCGACGGGATAGCCGAACTCTTCCATCACCTTGTCGATCTGCTCGGGCAGCGCGCCCTCCTCGATCATCAGGCCCTGGTCGAGATTGAATGGCACGCGGCTGCGATTGGCGACGAAGCCGTCGCAATTGCCGGCGTAGGCGCTGATCTTGTTGATGTCGCGCCCGAGCTTCATAGCGGCGGCCAGCGTTTCTGGCGCCGTTTTCGAGCCGTTGACCACCTCGAACAATTTCATGACGTTGGCGGGCACGAAATAGTGCGTCCCGGCGACCTTTTCGGGGCGCTTGGTGACGCCGGCAATCGCATCGATGTCGAGCGCCGAGGTGTTGGAAAAGAGCAAAGCCTCGGGCTTCATCACCTGGTCGAGTTCGCGAAACACATCCTGCTTGACCGGCAGGCGCTCGAACACCGCTTCGATGACGGCATCGCAATCGCCAATCTCGGCCATCGTGGCGACCGGTTGAATGAGCCCCACGCGCTCATCCATCTGCGCTTGGGTGAGGCTGCCACGCGCCACGCTCGTCGCGTAGTTCTGGCGGATGCGCTCGAGGCCACGTTCGAGCACCTCCTTGGAGGCATCCGCGAGTTTCACCGGCATGCCGGCATCGGCAAAGCTCATGGCGATGCCGCCGCCCATGGTGCCCGCGCCGACCACCGCCATGGTGCGGATCTCAGGTAGCTTCAGGTCTTTTGGCTGACCAGGAATACGGGCCACCTCGCGCTCGGCGAAGAACGCGTAACGCAGGGCCCTGGCTTCGTCGGAATTCTCGAGTTCGCTGAACAACTGACGCTCGATGACTACCCCCTCGTCGAACGGCTTGGAGACGGCGGCTTCGACGGCGCGAATGCACTTTTCGGGGGCGGGTTGGCCGCGCATGCGGCGCGCGAAACTCTTGCGGGCGGCATCGAACATGCCCGGATCGGCTTTGGCTTCGGCGAGCTTTTTTGTGAGGTCGCGAATGCGTGGCAGGGGACGCTTCGCAGCGATCGTCTTGGCCCAGGTGATCGCTTCTTTTCGCAGGTTGTCCCCGGCAATGATGTCGTCGACGATGCCGAAATCTTTGGCCTCGCTGGCGGGGACGTGGCGACCCGAGACGATCATCTCGAGAGCGGCCTTGGGTCCAATCAGGCGCGGCAGGCGCTGGGTTCCACCACCACCGGGGATGATGCCGATTTGCACCTCGGGTAGACCGACTTTGGCACTCGGGACGGCGATGCGGTAATGGCAGGCGAGAGCATTCTCGAGCCCACCGCCCAGCGCATATCCATGGATGGCGGCGACGATCGGTTTCTTGGCCTGATCCATGACGTCGTAGGTCTTGCGCATCTGGGCCGCGCGCGGCTTGCCGAAGCCCCGAATATCGGCGCCGGCGATAAATGTGCGGCCCGCGCCGAGCAGCACCATCGCTTTGACGGCGGGGTCGGCTTCACCGCGATCGATCGCGGCCACGATGCCGTCCGAAACGCCGGG